>JBIOTX010000276.1:0-11398 GCA_044866315.1 Thermoanaerobaculia bacterium
ACGTGGCCGGCAAGGGCATGCCTGCGGCGCTGCTCATGTCGGGACTGCAGGCCGCCGTGCGAGCCTCGGCGAGCAACTCGCCGCGCGATCTGTGCGAGCGCGTGCGCCGGGTGGTGGTCTCCAGCCTCTCCGGCGGACGCTTCGTCACCTTCTTCTACGCCACCATCGACACGGCCGCGATGAAACTGCGCTGGTGCAACGCCGGGCACAACGCGCCGGTGCTCGCACGCGCGGACGGCAGCGTCGTGCGCTTGGCTGAAGGCGGGCCCGCGTTCTCACGACTCTTCCGCGATGCAAAGTACGAGGAGCGCGAGACCGACCTCTCGCCCGGCGACCGCCTCCTGCTCTTCACCGATGGGGCCTCCGAGGCCACCGACGCGCGGGGCGAGCTCCTGGGCGAAGTGCAACTCGAGGAGCTGGTGGCTCAGAACCGCACCCTCGGCGCCGAGGCGCTCCAGCAGCGCATCGTCGACGCCGCGCTCTCCTATGCCGGCGGAGAGCTGGAGGACGACCTGACCCTCGTCGTCGTCGCCGTCATGCAACCGGCGTGAATCGCCCCGCCGCGAACGCGCGCACGCGCTCGATGTCCTCGCGCCTAGAGACCGACAGCGGCACGGTCGACTCGATCGCCGCGATGAGCGCCTCCGTGGTCAGCGGCTGCTTCGCGTGCAGCGCGCGATAGAGCGACGCGATCACGGCCTGCTCGATCTCCGCGCCGCTGAAGCCCTCGCTCGCCTCGGCGATGGCGCCCAAGTCGAACTGCGCCGGGTCCTGCTTCCGGACGCGCAGGTGGATGGCCAGGATGCTCTTCCGTTCCTCGGACGTGGGCAGATCGACGAAGAAGATCTCGTCGAAGCGGCCCTTGCGCAGCAGCTCCGGCGGCGTGCGCCCGAGGTCGTTCGCGGCGCCGACGACGAAGACGCCTTCCTTTTTTTCCTGCAGCCAGGTCAGGAACGCGCCGAAGAGACGCTGGGAGAGACCGCCGTCGGCATCGCTGGCCGTGCCGGAGGCGAGCGCCTTCTCCAGCTCGTCGATCCAGAGCACCACCGGGGCCATGGCCTCGGCGAGCCGCGTCGCGCGGCGGAAGTTCTTCTCCGACTCGCCGACGTACTTGTCGTACAGCCGCCCAGCGTCGAGCTTGAGCAGCGGCAGCTGCCACACGCGGGCGACGTACTTCGCAGCGAGCGATTTCCCGCAGCCCTGCACGCCGACGAAGAGCACGCCCCTCGGCGGATCGAGATTGAGGGCCTTCGCCTCGGGGGTGAAGCCGATGCGTGCGTGCTCGAGCCAGCCCTTGAGGCGGGCGAAGCCGCCGAGCTCGAACTCGTTGTGCTCGATGGGAAAGAACTCCAGGATCCCGCCGCGCTCGATGATCTCGCCCTTCCACTGGATCACCCGCTCGATGTCGAGCGGCGAGAGCTTGCCGTCCTCGAGGATGGCCTGGGCGATCACGCGCCGGGTCTGATGGACCGTGAGCCCCGCCAGCGCCTGCACCAGGTGCTGGACGTCCTCGCGCGACAGATCGACCTGCACCTGCTGCCGGGCCTTCATGGCGTCGACCACCGCCCGCACCGCCGCGCGGCGCTCCGCCTCGTCCGGCAGCTCGAGCTGGAAGCGCACCGCCATCGCCTCGATGTCCCGCGGCAGCTCGACCGGATCGCCGGTGATCACGATCGCCGAGCTGGTGTGGGTCATCTTCTCCGCCAGCTCGCGCAGCGCTCGGGCGATTTCCGGCTTGTTCAGGTGCGGAGCGAGGTCCTTGAGCAGGTAGATCCCCTCCCCGGTCATCTCGGCGATGTGCTTGAGCATCGCCAAGGCCTCGTGGGTGTTGCCGATGGCCAGGCCGAAGCCGCGCCGGAAGCCGCTCGTCACCGACCACTCGAAGAGCGACTGATTCAGTTCCGTTGCAACCTCGCCGAGGATGGCCCGGGCGCGCTCCTCCTCCACCGTCTCGATGACGATCAGGGAGTGGAAGGAGCGGACCAGGCTCCGCAGGTCGTGGACGGACTGGCGGTGCGACATGGACGGCCAAGTGTACCTCTTGACGAATATTGCATTCAGCAATATATTACAGATTGCAATGACCCTCGGACAGAAGCTGACCCGCCTGCGCGCCCTGGAGGGCTTCGCCCGCGGGCTGGGGCGCGAGCTCACCCAGGCCGAGGTCTCCAAGGGAGTGCGTGAGGAGCTGGATGGGCAGATCAGCCAGTCGTATCTGTCGCAGCTGGAGAGCGGCACGCGTCCGCATCTGACCAGCGGCACGCGCCTGCTCCTCGCGCGTTTCTTCAAGGTGCACCCGGGCTATCTGGTGGACGACCTCGAGGACATGCCGCCGCTGCCGGTGCGCCCGCGGCGGGAGCTGGACGACAAGCTCGATCTCTGGCTCATCGAGGGATCGCAGGACTTCGCCGACGACCGGGCGCTGAGCGAGGGCTTGTTGCAGCTGGCCAAGCATCCGAAGTCGCGCGACTGCCTGGTCCTCTTCGGGTCGATCGTCGAGAACCGCCAGCTCATCGAGCGGCTGATCGACAAGCTCGAGCCGCACCCGCAGCCGCGCCGGAAGCGCCGGGCTTAGAGGACACATCCATGACCACACTCTTCGTCGTCTGCTTCGTGGCAGGCCTGGGGCTGAGCGTCGTCTCGTTCGTCTCCGGCCTCGAGCACGTGAACGTCTTCGACCACGTCTTCCACGGCCACCGCGTGCTGCATCTCCCGCGCTTGCCGCGCGTGATCCATCACGCCGGGCCGAAACGCGCAAAATCCTCGATGATCAACGCCGCGGCGGTCACCGCCTTCCTGACCTGGTTCGGCGGCGGCGGAATGCTCCTGGAGCGCTTCGCCCCGTGGTCGCGGGCGCTCGTCGTCGGCGGCGCGGCCGTGATCGGCCTGGCCGGCGGCGCGCTGATCAACAGCGTCATCAACGCCCTCGCACGCCGGGAGTCGACCGCCGAGTCGCTGTCGATGATCGGCGTCATCGGAAGAACCGTCGTCGCCATTCGCGAAGGCGACGGCACCGGAGAGATCGTCTTCACCCACGCCGGCACCAGGCGCGTCGCCGGCGCGCGGAGCGACTGTGGACGCGCCATACCCAAAGGAACGGAGGTCGTCGTCACCCGCTACGAAAAAGGCATTGCCTACGTAGCCATGTGGGACGACCTCGAGGAGGCATAAACGCCATGCTCAGTCTTTCCACCTGGATCGTCGCCGGAGGCATCGTCGTCGGGACGCTGATGCTCCTCGGCTTCATTGCCCAGATGTACCGCAAGGTCGGTCCGAACGAGGCCTTCGTCGTGTTCGGCGCCGGCGGCACGCGCGTCATCAAGGGCGGCGGCACGCTCATCTTCCCGATGATCCACAGCTACAAGACCCTGCCCCTGGAGCTGATGTCCTTCGACGTCGCCCCGAAGCAGGACCTCTACACCAAGCAGGGCGTGGCCGTGACCGTCGAGGCGGTCGCGCAGATCAAGGTCAAGAGCGACCAGGAGTCGATCCTCACCGCCGCCGAGCAGTTCCTGTCCAAGATGCCCGCCCAGCGCGAGGGCCTCATTCGGCTTGTCATGGAAGGACACCTGCGCGGCATCATCGGCCAGCTCACGGTCGAGGAGATCGTTAAGCAGCCGGAGATGGTCGCCGACCGCATGCGCGCCACCTGCGCCGATGACATGGACAAGATGGGCCTGGAGGTCGTCTCGTTCACCATCAAGGAGGTGAAGGACGGCAACGACTACATCACCAACATGGGCCGGCCGGACATCGCCCGCATCAAGATGCTCGCCGACATCGCTGCGGCGGAGGCGGAGCGCGACACGGCCATCAAGCGCGCCGAGGCGCTGCGTGAGGCGGCCATCAAGCGCGCCGAGGCCGACCAGCAGCGGGTCCTGGCGGAGACGCTCTCGCTCGCCGCGCAGGCGGCGGCGCAGAACGACCTCGACGTGAAGAAGGCCCAGCTCACGGCCACGACCAAGCGCGAGCAGGCCCAGGCCGACAAGGCCTACGAGATCCAGACCAAGATCATGGAGCAGCAGGTCATCGCCGAGGCCGTGCGCGTGCAGCAGGTCGAAAAGCAGGAGCAGGTCAAGGTCCAGGAGGCCGAGATCACCCGCCGCGAGAAGGAGCTGATCGCGACCGTGCTCAAGGTCGCCGAGGTCGAGCGCATGCGCATCGAAACGCTCGCGGCCGCCGAGCGCCAGCGCCTCATCACCGAGGCCGAGGGCCGGGCCAACTCGGTCCGCGCCGAGGGTGAGGCCGAGGCGGAGATCATCTTCCGCAAGGGCGAGGCCGAGGCCAAGGCCATGAACGTCAAAGCCGAGGCCTACCAGGAGTGGAACCAGGCCGCGGTCGTCGACAAGCTCCTCAGCCAGATGCCCGAGGTAGTCAAGGCCATGGCCGCGCCGCTGGCCAACGTCGACAGGATCACGGTGGTCTCCACCGGCGACGGCAACGCCGCCGGCGCCCACCGGATCACCGGCGACCTGGCTGCCATTGCCGCCCAGGTTCCGGCCCTCTTCGAGGCCCTGTCCGGCATGCAGATGTCGGATCTCTTGGCCAAGGTGAAGGTCATCGGGGACGGCAAGTCGGACAAGGCCGCGTAACGCTTCGAAAACGGGAGGCGGATTACACCCGCCTCCCAAAACGTTCCATGGCACGAACCGTAGTAAAACTAAGCCATGGCCATCGACAAAAAGAAGGTTCTCCACGAGCTCCGCGTGTTCGCGCTGATGATCCTGATCGTCAGCTCGCTGAGGTCGGCACTGGCCGACTGGAACGATGTCCCCACCGGCTCGATGAAGCCGACTATCCAGGAGGGGGACCGGGTCGTCGTCAACAAGCTCGCCTACGATCTGAAGGTCCCGTTCACGACCAAGAAGATCGTCGGCTGGGACGACCCCCAGCGCGGCGACATCGTCGTGCTCTTCTCTCCCATCGACGGCACGCGCCTGGTCAAGCGCGTCGTGGCCGTGCCCGGCGATACGTTGGAGCTGCGCGACAACCAGCTTTTCCTCAACGGCAGGCTCGCCAAGCAGTCGCCCGTGGCCAGCGACAAGTCCCCCGACTACGGCTCGGTCTACGTCAACGACGAGGACCTCTTCGGCCACACCCACAAGGTCATGCTCACCCCGGACATCCACGCCCTCCGCTCGTACGGTCCGGTCGAGGTCCCGACGGGGCAGTACTTCGTCCTCGGCGACAACCGCGACAATAGCAACGACAGCCGCTTCATCGGCTTCATCGAGCGGCGGCGGATCGTTGGCAAGGCCGTGGCCGTGGCATTCTCTCTCGACCGCGGGCGCTGGTTCATCCCGCGCTTCGACCGATTCTTCGAAGGACTGGACTAACCCGATGCGCAAACTGATCGCAGTCGCCACCCTCACCGTGGCCGGCGTCGCCGGCGCGCAGTACAAGCCGACGCCCCTTCCCGCGCCCGCCCGTCCCGCGCCCGCTGCTCCGGCGCGGCAGCAGCAGCCGGCGCAGGCCGACTTCCGGCGCATCACCCAGAAGGAAGCCTACGACCTCTACAAGAGCGGCAAGGCCGTCTTCGTCGACGTCCGCTCCCACGAGCAGTTCAGCTACGGCCATATCAAGGGCGCGCTGAGCATCCCCAACAGCCAGCTCATCCAGCGCTGGCGCGAAGTTCCCACCGGCAAGATGGTCATCACCTACTGCGCCTGCACCGCCGAGCAGTCCAGCGGCCGGGCCGTGCAGAGCCTCAACGCCCACGGCGTGAAGAACACCGCCGCCCTCCTGGGCGGATGGCAGGAGTGGAAGTCGTCCGGCCTGCCGACCGCCGTCGGACCCAAGTGACCCGGGCTGGCGCGCGCGCATAGAATGCGCGCCGCCATGTTCAAGATCAGCGAAGTCTTCGCCCGCGAAATCCTCGACTCCCGCGGCAATCCCACCATCGAAGTCGACTGCCTGCTGGACAACGGCGCCCTGGGGCGCGCCGCGGTTCCGTCCGGTGCATCCACCGGCTCGCGCGAGGCTCTCGAGCTCCGCGACGGCGATAAGAGCCGCTACCTCGGCAAGGGCGTGCTGAGCGCCGTCGACAACGTCGAGATCATCGCCAAAGAGATCGAGGGCATGGACGCGCGCGAGCAGGTGATGATCGATCTGGTGATGAAACAGATCGACGGCACCGACAACAAGTCCAACCTCGGCGCGAACGCTATCCTCGGCGTTTCCCTGGCTGTCACCCGCGCGGCGGCCGAGGCGGCCGGCCTGCCGCTCTTCCTCTACCTCGGCGGCGCCGGCGCGCGCACGCTCCCCGTGCCGATGCTGAACGTCATCAACGGCGGCGCGCACGCCGACAACAACCTCGACGTCCAGGAGTTCATGATCATCCCGGCCGGCTTCGAGACCTTCCACGAGGCCCTGCGCGCCGGCGTCGAGACCTTCCACCACCTCAAGAAGATCCTGCACGACAAGAAGCTCACCACCGCCGTCGGCGACGAAGGCGGATTCGCGCCGAACCTCAACACCAACGCCGAGGCCCTCGATCTGATCCTCACCGCGATCGAGAAGGCCGGATACCGCGTCGCCGAGCAGATGTACCTCGGCCTCGACGTCGCCGCCTCCGAGTTCTACGACAAGAAAAAGTACAAATTCGAGGACGTCGACCGCTCCAGCGACGACATGGTCGACTACTACGTCGAGCTGCGGAAGAAGTACCCGATCATCTCCATCGAGGACGGCATGGCCGAGGGGGACTGGGAAGGCTGGGAGACCCTCACCGGCGTCCTCGGCTCCGGCACCCAGCTCGTCGGCGACGACCTGTTCGTCACCAACCCGGCCATCTTCACCAAAGGCATCGAGCGCGGCATCGCCAACGCCATCCTGGTCAAGGTCAACCAGATCGGGACCCTCACGGAGACCTTCGAAGCCATCGAGATGGCCAAGCGCGCCGGCTACCGGTCAGTCATCTCCCACCGCTCCGGCGAGACCGAGGACTCGACCATCGCCGACCTGGCCGTGGCCACCAACGCCGGCCAGATCAAGACCGGCTCCGCCTCGCGCAGCGACCGCGTGGCGAAGTACAACCAGCTCCTGCGGATCGAGGAGGAGCTGGGCGACGCCGCCGTTTTCGCGGGGAAGGGGATCTTCAAGGCGGCCTTTTAACGCTTCTCACGCGGTACACGCCGCTTCCATCGATTTTCATGCCGCGCCTGGTGGAGGACCGCGTAGACCATGATCGTCTCTTCGTCCAGCGTGAAATAGATGGCGTAGCTGAACCGGGTCATCAGTGCACGCCGTACGTCGACGACGGCGCGAAACTCTTCGAGGAAAGCATCGACCATGTGCGGTGCCTCGCGCTCGTACCAGCTTTTCGCACGGCGAACGTCCGCTCCCGCTGCCCCGCGAAAACGGAGCCTCCGGCTCATCGCTTGGGAAAGAGCTCGTCCCTCAGCTCTTCCCACGACACACTGTCATCAGGATTCCGGCGGTGATCCTCGAGCCGCTCTTCGAGAATCTCCTGGTGCCAGCCGGGCACGGGGACCTCATGCGGAGGAAGACTGTCCCAGAGACTCTCGATCAGATGCAGCCGCTCCTCGGTCGAAAGCTCGAAGATTTCTTCTTTGCTCAACGTTCTGCCCATTTGCCTATTTTATGTGCTCTATCGTCCACCTCCTCATTTGACAACAGGCCTGCTGGTCAATATATTGACCAAGCCATGGCGGCCACGCGCGAACGCGACCTCCTCACGGGCGTGTTGCAGCTGGCGAACCTCCTCATCCGCCACCTCGCGCCTGTCCTGGAGAAGGCGCGCATCACTCCCCAGCAGTGGACCGTCCTCTCCGCCCTCGCCGACGAGTCCACGCCGGTCACGCTGGTGACCCTCTCGCGCCGGCTCATGGTCACCAAGCAGAACATGACCGGCATGATCGCCCGCCTCGAGCAGCTCGGCCTGGCCGAGCGCAACGACGACCCGAACGACCTGCGCTCCGCGCGCGTCCAGCTCACCCGCCGCGGGCGGGCGGTGGTGGAGAAGATCCAGCCCGCCTACGAGCAGTGGCTGGCGTCGCTGGCGAGCAGCGAGGTGACCGAGCGCGATCTGCAGGCGGTTACGCGAACGATCGATCGGCTGATCGCGCAGCTCGACCGCGGGTAGGACCGCCCTTGTCACAAATTCAACGACAACGGTCTCAACGCTGTCATCGGGGGATAAGGGGATGGGGCTGGACCCGAACGGGTGATTTGGAGTGCGGTAGCGCCAGCTACCGCTTTCAAACGCGCGGCGAAGCCGCGCGCGCGCCAGCTCCGCTGCCGCGTTCCAAAGCGGCGGCCTTGCCGCCGCACTCCGAAACCACCACCCGGTTTCGCCCGCCCTTCTTCGCCTCGTACAGCCGCGCGTCGGCGGCCTGGAAGAGGGCGTCGCGGTCGCGCGCATCCGTCGGGTACAGCGCGGCGCCGATGCTCACGGTGAGCGTGGCGCCGTCGGGTGGGGCGGGGAGGGCTTCGACGTTGGCGCGGATGCGCTCGGCGATGAGGGCGAGCGACGGCGCGTCGACCTGGGGGACGACGACCGCGAATTCCTCGCCGCCGTAGCGGGCGGGGAAGTCGACGGCGCGCACGGTCTCGCGGATGGTCTGGGCGACGCGGCGGAGGGCGTCGTTGCCGGCGGCGTGACCGAACGTGTCGTTGTACTTTTTGAAGCGATCGAGGTCGAGGACGAGGATGCCGAACTGCTCGGGGTAGCGGCCGGCGCGCTCGAGCTCCGCGTCGATGCGCTCGCGGAAGGCGCGGAAGTTCGGGAGGGCGGTGAGCTCGTCGGTGCGGGCGCGGGCCTTCAGCTCGTCGGCCATGCGATTGAACGCCACGCCGAGGGTGGAGATCTCGTGGTCGCCGGCGACCGGGGCGCGCGCGGCGAGGTCGCCGGCAGCGATGCGGTCTGCAGCCGCGGAGAGCTCCTCGATGGGCTGCACGACCTTGCGCAGCGTGGTCTGCACCGCGGCGAAGGAGCAGAGGGCGATGATCCAGGCGATGGCCAGGCCGCTGGTCATCATCGAGCGCGTGTCGCGCTCGAGCTCCGGGAGCTGGCGGGCGATCTCCTCCTTGCGCGCGGCGATGATGCGCTGGGCGTCATCAACCACGCCGCGCGAGGTGGCGTCGATGTCTTCGCGCCGCGGCGCGGGCTCCGAGATGATCGTCCGGAAGGCTTTGACCCGGCCGCGCAGAGCGCTGACGTCGATCGAGGCCAGCGCGGGATCGTTGAGGAGCTGGGCGACCATGCGATAGCGCTCGGGCGACTCCACGCCTAGGGCGAGGCGCGCGTGGAATGCGTTCTGGGCCCGGATCAGCTCCTCGAGCGAGGCCACGGCCCGGGTCTCGACGGAGATGAGGCGCGACCACTTCTCCTGCGAGTGCTTGGCCCGCCAGCTCAGGCCGAAGGCGATGGCGAAGAGGGCGAGCGCAAACGCGCCGGTGAGGAGCAGGACGCGCGTGCGGAGGTGCTGGCGGCGCACGGGATGAGGATAATCGCCGGGCCGTGGACTTGAAAGCGATCTACCTCACAGCGCTGGAGCGCTGCGCGCCGGAGCGGCTGGTGCAGGCGCACGTCGATCCGGCGATGCCGCGCAATGTCGTTGCCATCGGCAAGTGCGCCGGCGCGTTGCTCGACGGCGTCGCGGAGGTGCTGCCGATCGAGCATGCGTTCGTCGCCATTCCGGACGGATATCGCCTGCCGCGCGCGCATGCCGAGGTTCACGTGGGCAGCCATCCGGAGATGACGCGCGCGAGCTTCGACGCCGGGCGCGCCCTCCTCGACTTCGTCGATCGGCACGAAGACATCCTGTTCCTCGTCTCCGGCGGCGGCTCCGCGTGTGTGGAGGTGCCGCTCGCGCCGCACACGGAAGACGAGGTCGCGGAGAAGAACGCGCAGCTCATCGCCTCCGGCTTGCCGATCGCCGCCATCAACGCGGAGCGCAGAAAACTTTCTGCAATCAAAGGCGGGCGTCTGCGCGAGCGCGTGCGCGGCCGGTGCGTGACGCTCGTCTATTCGGATGTGGCCACGGGGGCGCTGACCGACGTTGCGAGCGGGCCGACGATCATCTCGAACGATGAGGGGATTTTGATCGCTGACAACACGACGCTGGTGCAAGCTGCGGCGGAGATCGCCGGCGAGCGCGCGGTCGTGATCCGCGAGCAGATCGAGTGCGACGTGGCCGAAGCAGCGACGTATCTCGCTGCGAAAGCGCGGGAGCATGAGATTCTCGTCGCCGGAGGCGAGCCGACGGTGGTCAAGCGCGGGGACGGAAGGGGTGGACGATGCTCGGAACTGGCGGTGCGGTTCGCGATGGAGTGCGAATACGAGGCGTTGTTCGGGAGCTCGGATGGAGTGGATGGGAACAGCGGGGCAGCCGGGATTTCCCTACCGCGCCGGCAGGATGCCGGCGGGGCGGCCGACTGGGAGTCGGCGCTCGGTGTTTCCGATTCGTTTCGCATCGCCGCGCAAGTCGGTGAGCCGATTATGATTGCGCCGACCGGGAACAACCTCCGGGACCTCTTCCTGGTGGCCCGCGGTCAGGCTCGCGATTAGCAAGCAAGCGCCACGGTAGCGCCGCTCTCGGCTCATGAACGTCGACGACCCTGCAGATCCCCTGCTGCCCCCGCCGCGGGAGGGCCATCACCGCTCCGCGCGCGAGCGCCAGCGGAAAGGGCCGATGTGGGGCTGCCTCCGGACCATCGTCCGGGGCTTCTTCGCGATCTTTTTCCTGCTTTTCCTCATCATCGGCGGCGCCTGGTGGTGGCTCGGCACGACCAGCTTCCGCGACTTGGTACGCCTGCGCATCGAGAAGACGCTCGAGGCCCGCATGGGCCGCGACGTCACCATCGGCAGCGTGGAGATCATCCGCTCCCGCCCCCAGCGGGTGATCCTCAACGACCTGCGCATCGCCAACGCCCCCGAGGGCGTGGCCCAGTACTTCGCCGTCGTGCGCCAGGTCGAGATCACCGGCGGCATCGAGTCCTTCTGGGGCCGCAACATCAAGGTCTCGCGCGTCGACATCCGCGACCCGCGGATCTGGTTCGAGATCTTCCCCGAGGGCTCGAAGCTCACGCACAACTTCCCGAAGTGGAAGACCGGACCGAAGCGGCGCTACGAGATCTACCGCCTCGACATCGGAAAGCTCTTCATCACCAACGGCCTGTTCAGCTTCTTCGACCGCAAGCACGACATCGCCGCGGTGGCGCAGCACATCGACTCCACGGTCACGGTCACGCGCGCCGCGGGGCTGTACGCGGGAGTCATGACCAGCCCGTTCGTGCGCGTGCGCCTGCAGGAGTACGAGCCGTTCGACGTGAACCTGCGCGGCGGCTTCCGCTACACGCCGGGCGTGCTCGCGCTGCAGTCGGTGGCGCTGCGCGGCCGCGGCATCCAGGCCTTCCTCTCCGGCAAGCTCGATCC
>JBIOTX010000277.1:0-2517 GCA_044866315.1 Thermoanaerobaculia bacterium
CCCTGGGACATGCCCAGGAGCGTGAACGGCTCGGCGGGCGCCGCGGCCTCGATGACGGTCTCGAAGTCCGTCAGCCAGTCGTCGAACGAGAGCGCGCCGACGTCCCAGTCGGACATGCCGCAGCCGCGCTCGTCGTGACGGATGAAGCGGAAGTGCTCGGCGAAGAAGCGGATCCAGTGGCGCCAGAGCGGACTCTCCCACTCGTACTCGAGGTGGGTCAGCCAGTTCGCGGCCTTGACGATGACCGGACCCGATCCCGCCTCGGCCCAGGCCAGCTGCACGCCGTCCGCGCCGCGCGCGTATCGAATCCGCTGGCGAGTCTTGCGCTCCATCGGGACATTCGTCCTGGTACGGCCCCGCCATTCTAAGCCGCACCGGGACATCGCGCCGATGGTCCATCCCCGGAGGCCTGCCCATCTTGCAGAGCATGCATACACTCCAGGAGGTCCTCCCGCCGGGCGATCTGCACCCCGCCGAATTCCGCGCCGTGGGGATGCAGGTCATCGACGCCATCGCCGACTATCACGCCACCCTGCCCGGGCGGCGCGTGCTGCCCGACGTCCGTCCCGCGGACGTGGCCGCGCAGTTCGCGGACGCTCTCCCGGAACTCGGCGAGCTCCCGGCCGAGCTGGTGGCGGACTGGCGCGAGCGGGTCGAGCCGCTGCTCATGGCCGTCGGCTCGCCGCGGCACTTCGGCTACGTCAACGGCTCGGGAGCGATGATCGGGGTCTTCGCCGAGGCGCTGGCGGCGGGGACGAACACCAACGCGGGAGCGTGGAACCTCGGGCCGGCGGCGACGGAGATCGAGCGCCAGAGCCTGCGCTGGATCTGCGATCTCATCGGATACCCGTCGGACGCCGGAGGTCTCTTCGTGTCCGGCGGCACGATGGCCAACTTCACGGCCCTGCTGGCCGCGCTACGCAACGTCGCGCCATACGACTCCACAAAGTACGGCCTGCAGACGACGGAGAGGACCGGCCGCTTCCTCCTCTACATGTCCGACCACGAGGGGCATGTCTCGGTCGTGCGCGTGGCGGACATGCTCAACCTCGGCCGCGATTGCATCCGCCTCGTGCCCAGCCGCGCCGACTTCACCATGGATGTGGCCGCGCTGGAGCGCATGGTCGCGGCCGATCGCGCGGCCGGCGATCACCCGTTCTGCGTCGTCGCCCAGCTCGGGTCCGTCAACGTCGGCGCGATCGATCCGCTCGCCGCCATCGCCGACGTCTGCGCCAAGTACGGCATGTGGCTCCACGGCGACGGCGCCTGTGGACTCCTCGCCGCGGCCCTGCCCGAGATGCGGCATCGCTTCGAGGGCATCGAGCGCGCGGACTCGCTCTCCTTCGACGCCCACAAGTGGCTGGGCGTGCCCTACGACTGCGGCGCCGTCCTGGTGCGCGAGGGCGAGCGGCTGCGGCGGGCCTTCTCCATTCACGCGCCGTATCTGCGCACGTCGTTCGACGACGCCGAGCGCGGACTGGACTTCCTCGAATACGGGCCGGAGATGTCCCGTCCGTTCCGGGCCCTGAAAGTCTGGATGGCCCTGCGCCACCTCGGCGCCGCCGGACTGCGCACCGCGCTGGCGAAGAACCTCGAGCTGGCCCGACACCTCCACGGCCTCGTCGCCGACCATCCCGACTTCGAGGTGCTGCACGAGCCGACGCTCTACCTCTACTCCTTCCGCTACGTGCCTGATGCGCTGGCCGATCGGAAGGAAGACCCCGAGGTCCGGGCGTACCTGGACCAGCTCAATCAACACATCGCCGACTCGATCCAGCGCAGCGGGCTGGCCTTCCTGATGACCACCAGAATCCACGGCCGCGTGGCCCTGCGGATGTCGATCTGCTCGCAGCGAACCTTCGCTGCCGACATCGACGCGACATTCGATGCCATCGCGCGCGTGGGACGGAGGATGACATGGCAAAACGAGCTCTCTTCTTCGCCTACGGCGTAGTCTGCTACGCCCTCTTCCTCGGCACGTTCCTCTACGCCATCGGCTTCGTGGGGAACTTCGCCGTGCCCAAGACGCTCGACGGCGCGCCCACCGATCCGCTCGCGGTGGCCGTGGCCATCGACCTCGCGTTGCTGGCGATCTTCGCGGTCCAGCACAGCGTCATGGCCCGCAAGGGGTTCAAGGAGCGCTGGACGCGCATCGTTCCGCCGGCGCTGGAGCGCTCCACGTTCGTCCTCTTCGCCAGCCTGGCCCTGATTCTCCTGTTCTGGCAATGGCGGCCGCTCGGCGGCGTGGTGTGGTCGGTCGAGCATCCGACGGCGCGCGTCGCCCTGCAGGCGCTCTCCGCCGCCGGCTGGGGACTGGTCCTCATCGCCACGTTCGTCATCAACCACTTCGATCTCTTCGGCCTGCGCCAGGTGTGGCTTCAGCTCCGCGGCGAGCCGTACACGCCGGTGCGCCTGCGCACGCCCGGCCTCTATCGCGTCGTGCGCCATCCGCTCTACGCCGGATTCCTGATCGCCTTCTGGGCGACGCCGGCGATGTCGGCCGCGCATCTGCTGTTC
>JBIOTX010000278.1:0-2601 GCA_044866315.1 Thermoanaerobaculia bacterium
GCCCGCCGAAAATGGACGGCGGGCTGAGAGCCCGCCGCTCCACGTTCAGCGCGCTCTGACGCGTACCGTCTTCGCCGACACCGCCCGCTTCGCCATCTTCGGCGCCTTCCGCTCCTGCTTGGCCTTGATGGGCACCTTTGCGGCGGATGCTTTCGCCGGGGCGGCGGCCTTGGGCTTGGCCGCCGGGGTGCCGAGGCTCTTGCGGAGGGCGTCCATGAGATCGATGACCTGGGCCTTCGGCTCGTCGAACATCGACTCGGTGATCTCCTCCCCCTCCACCTTGCGCTGGATCAGGGCCTTGATGCGGTCCTGGACCTCATCGCGGTAGTTCTCGGGATGGAACTCGTCGCTGGCGCTCATCTCGGCGAGCTGGACGGCCATCTTCAGCTCGTTGTCCTTGACCGCGGTATCGCCGAGGTCGATCTCGTCGAAGGAGCGGATCTCGTTCGGGTAGTAGAGCTGCTGCATGACCAAGCCCTTGCCCAGCGGCCGGATCACGACCAGGTAGCCCTTGCCGCGCGCGGCGTACTTGGCCACCGCCCACCGCCCGGTCTCCTGCATGGCCCGGGCGAGCAGGCTGTAGGCCCGGGAGGCGTTCTTGTCCGGGCCGAGGTAGTACGGCTTGGAGAAGTAGACCGGGTCGATCTGGTCCGAGCGCACGAACTCGGTGATGTCGATCTGCTGGGTCGACTTCTCCTCGAGCATCTTCAGCTCCTCCTCGGAGAAGAGGACGTACTGGCCCTTGGAGAACTCGTAGCCCTTGACCGTCTCGCTGCGGTCGATGGTGCGCTCGTCCTTGGGGCAGAAGAGCTGCTGCTGAATCCGGCTGCCGCACTCGGCGTGCAGCATGTTGAAGGAGATCCTCTCGGACGACTCCGCGGCGGAGAACAGCTTCACCGGGATGGAGACGAGGCCGAAGGCAATCTGTCCAGTTCCAATCGCTCGTGGCATGAAGGACACCTCTCAGAGTCTTTAACAAAACCGGATAAGCACGACCGTTAATCCGAAGCGAAGTGCAACGAAACGTGTGCATTCTACAATGCCTTCAGCACTTTGCGTCGTTTTGCCACCATATGGAGAATCGTCCGGCGCATCCCCCCCGGCCGGGTGGCGACGTACGGACAGATCGCCGAGCTCGCCGGCCTGGAGGGGCACGCCCGGCAGGTCGGCTACGCCCTGCACAACCTCCCCGAGCGCTCGGACGTGCCCTGGCACCGGGTGATCAACGCCAGGGGCGAGATCAGCCCCCGCTCGGCGGGCGACTCCCATGAACTGCAACGCCTTCTGCTGGAAGCAGAAGGCGTTGCCATCGATCTGAGCGGGCGAATCGAGCTGGCTCGATTCCGCTGGAAGCCGGCCGCTACGGCGCGCCGTCCTGCTGGGCGAAAACGTAGGTCTGATCGCTAGTGCGGTTGTCGACGATGGAGGCGTAGCCGAAGATCGGTGCGCTGGCCAGGAACGTCACCGTGCCGTTGGGCTGGGAGGTGATGCCGCCGAAGTAGCCGTTCAGCGCATTCTGCTGCTGGGAGAGTGGCGGCAGACTGAGATTGGTGACGCCGAGGACCCCGCCCGCGGTGTCGCGCAGTTCCAGGCGGACGTCGACCGAGACGTTGTTGGGATTGAAGAACCCGATGTTGGTGCGGGAGCCGGTGGGCACGCCGGTGGTGTGGGAGACCTGCGGGATCGCGCCCCGGCTCAGCGCAGCGGATCGGGCGAACCCGGGCACGAACTGGCCGAGGGTGCCGCCGTCGGTGGGACGGAAGTCGGCGAAGATCCGCGAGGTGACCACCAGCGGGAAGTTGCTCGTCACCCGGATCGCGCCGGTGGTGCCGGAGCTGTTGAGGTGGCTGCTGCCGGTCACGTCGTCCAGGGTGGCCGTCCCGCGCGGCGAGATGTCCACCACCGTGCTGGAGGCGGCGCTGGTATTCGCTCCGCCCGCGGGGAAGTACTCGAGCAGGGCCGCCACGGCGAGGTTGGGCGACGGATTGAAGACCCGCGCGTCGGTCACGAACGTGGCCGTCTGGCCGACGACACGGCCGGCCACGGCGATGTCGTACTCGTTGGCCGGCGCGAGCTGGCCGCGGATCTCGCCGCCGGGGAAGGCCGTCGTGTGCACGTTCACGTAGAAGCCGGCGGGATTGGCTTTGATCTCGTTGACCAGCGCGGCGTCGATCCCCGAGAACGATCCATGCAGCCGGCCGTTGACGAAGGTGGCCGTGCTGGTGGTGAGGGCGATGACGATCGGCCCGTTGACCCCCGCCGCGGCGCGGTGGATGTGCGCGGCGGTGATGTTCGCCAGGTGGCCGGCGTGGACCTCGTAGGTCAGGTTGTTGTTGTTGTCGAAGGTGACCAGGAACGCGCCGACGTCGTGGCTGCCCGTCGGCGGGACCTCGCCCGACCCGCGCAGGTCACCGGCGAAACTGGTGGTCGTCCCGCCCGCGGCGGTGAGCTGGCCGCGGATCTCCCCACCGGGCAACGCGGTGGTGTGGACGTTGACGTAGTACTGCGACGGGTTCAGGGCGAGGTCGTCGCCGAGCTCTTTGGTGATGGTGATGGTCCGGGACAGCTTCCCGTTCACGAACTGGGTGTGATCGAGATTGA
>JBIOTX010000279.1:0-22601 GCA_044866315.1 Thermoanaerobaculia bacterium
ATCTCCCGGCCGCCCGGCCAGTGGCTGGGGCTTCTCAATTCTTCCCTCTTCATTCGAACCTCTTCATTCCTCTTTCCTTCATCCTTCATCCTTCCTCCTTCATCCTTCGCTCCTGATCTCGCGAATGCCCGCGCCGAGGCGGCGCCGCAGGAGGCTGCGCAGCGTCGCGCCGTCGGCGTAGCCCACCTGCGCGGCCACCTCGTCGACGCTGGCGCTGCCGGTGCGGAGCAGGTGCACGGCGCGCTCGATGCGCAGGCTCTGCACGTACTCGAGCGGCGTCTTGCCGAGGACGTTCTGCATGCGGCGGGCGAGCGTGCGCTTGCTCGCGCCGACCGCCCTCGCCGCCTCGTCGAGGGCGAAGCCCTCGGCGAGGCGCGACCGGGCCCAGCGCTCGAAGCGCTGCACGACCGGGTCGGAGTGGACGAGATGGTCGGTCAGGGCGTACGCGGACTGTGACGGCCGGGAGTCGACGATCAGGTATTTCGCGGTGAGCGAGGCCAACTCCGGGCTGACGCTGCGCACCAGCCAGAGCGCGAGGTCCATGTGGCTCAGCGCCGCGCCCGCGGTCACGAAGCGGCCGGAGCGCACGATCATGTTCGACTCGTCGAGGAGCACGTCCGGGTAGCGCCGGCGGAAGAGCGGCGCGAGCCACCAGGTCGTGGTCGCGTGCTGGTGGTCGAGCAGGCCCGACTCGGCCATCACGAACGTGCCGATGCAGGCGGCGGTCATCATCGTGCCGCGGCGGGACCACTGCCGCAGTGCCAGCGCCGCGTCGCGCACGTCCGATCGGCCGAGGGCCGCCTCCAGCGGCTCGGGCATCTTGAACCCGATCGCCGGCACGACCACGCAGTCCGGGGTCTTCTTCCCGATCGGCTGCACGGGCACGCGCAGGCCTTGCGACGTCCTCACCACTTTGCGCACGCCCACAACCCGCACTTCGAATCGCGGCAGGGCCAGGCCCGACATCTCCATGACCTCGTTCGCGGTCTGGAAGGCGTCGAGGACGGCGGAGAGACCGAGGTCGAAGACGGAGTCGAGGGCGAGGACGTCGACGCGCATTGGCAAGGATGATACTGAAGATGGCGTTCTTGCCTATGGCGCAAAACGGCCCGGCGATCTACTTTGCGCCCATGCCCATCGCAGTGGTCCGCCTCGGCTCGCCCCGCAAGACAGACGAAGGCCTGCGCCTTGGCACCGTCCGCCGGCCGCCCCGAGGCGTGCCGAAAGCGGAGTTCGCCAAGCGCGACTTCTACGACGTCTGGCTGCCGCTCCTCTCGCCCAGCCAGGAGCTCGTCTCGTTCGCCCTCGGCGCGCGGGACGAGAAGTCGTGGAAGACGTTCGAGCGGAAGTTCCGCGCGGAGATGAACCAGCCCGACGCGGCGCGCGTCCTCGACCTCCTCGCCGCGCTCTCCCGTCAGACCAATTTCGCCATCGGCTGCTATTGCGAGGACGAGCAGCACTGCCACCGCTCGATCCTCCGCAAGCTGCTCGCGGAGCGCGGCGCCCGACTCACATGAATCTTCTCGACTCGATCGGCAACACCTCCATGGTCCGCCTGCGCGCGGGCATCTTCGCCAAGCTGGAATGGCAGAACCCCACCGGCAGCATGAAGGACCGCATGGCCCGCGGCGTGATCGAGCGCGCCGAGGCGGACGGGCGGCTGCAGTCCGGGTACAGCGTGGTCGAGTACACCGGCGGCAGCACCGGCGCATCGCTCGCGCTGGTCTGCGCCGCGAAGGGCTATCGCCTGCGCATCGTCACCTCCGACGCCTTCAGCAAGGAGAAGCTCGACCAGATGGCCGCCCTCGGCGCGGAGCTCACCCTCGTGCCCAGCGAGGGCGGCCTGACCACGAAGAAGCTGATCCTGGACATGATCGAGGCCGCGCGGGAGATCAGCCGCGAGCCGCGCACGTACTGGACCAACCAGCTCCACAACGAGGACACCATCGCCGGCTACCACACCCTCGGCGAGGAGATCTGGACGCAGACCGGCGGCGAGGTCGACGCCTTCGTCCACTGCGTCGGCTCCGCCGCGTCGCTGCGCGGCGTCGCTGCCGTGCTCAGGCGCCACAACCCGAACGTGCGCATCGTCGCCGTCGAGCCGGGCGAGTCGCCCGTCCTCGGCGGCGGACCGCCCGGCCCGCACAAGATCGAAGGCGTCGGCATCGGCTACACCCCGCCGCTGTGGGACCCTTCGGCGGTGGACGACGTGATCGCGATCCCCACCGCCGAGGCGAAGGAGATGGCGCGGCGCCTGGCGCGCGAGGAGGGGTTATTCGCGGGGACGTCGTCCGGAGCGAACGTGCTCGCCTCGCTCGAAGTCGCGCGCCGCCTCGGGGCGGGGGCGCGGGTGGTCACGCTGATGGTGGACTCGGGGCTGAAGTATCTGAATACGGATGTGTACCGGCGGTAACGGCGGCTACCTACACGCTCGTGAGCGTGACCTTGAAGTTGTAGCTCGCCAGGTGCAGGTACGCTTGGCGGAGGGTGACGCGGCTGAAGAACGGGAGGGAAATCGCGCTCGACGGACCGCCCGCGATGACGTAGGCCAGCTCGAAGCGGGACGGGTCGGGTCGGGACGCCGGATTGCGGATGCGCAGCCTCGGCGGCAGTAGCTCGTTCGCGGCGGTCCGGAAGTCCTCGTCGCTGATGAATGACGTGGCGGCGACGACACCCTGAGAGAAGAGATGGCTCAGCATCGACGAGCCGGAAGCGCGTTTGACATGCACCATCTGGCGCGTCGGTGAATAGACGTCGCAGAACTCGATCGTGCTTCTTCCTCCGCCGTACGAGATCAGCCTCTTGTCGAGACAGCAGGCGCCGGAGATCGACTCCGCGAGGCGGATGTTGTAGACGCCTTCGTCCTCACCGTCGATGTAAGGAACCGGCTTCAGCCTGGTCCGGGGGATGGCGCGGACCGTGTTGTTCACGGCGGTGACAAAGTCCCGGTTGAGGAGATACCACTCGCCATTGGTGAGAAGGTAGCGGTCCCGCGCGCGCGGGATATCCGCGTACAGACATTGATAGACGGACCATCTCGCGAACGGGTATCCAGTGCTGGCGCGCACGGCGTCGACCCGATGCCTGCGCAGCGTCTCCACGGACAACGTGTCCGAGCGGACTTTGTTCAGATAATCGTCGAGGTCGAGGTCCGGAAACGGAGGCGCCGGCCGACCGCCGCGGTACACGAATCCGCCGATGTCGTTCCAGTCGATGATCTCAGGAATGGCGAGACGCACGTTCCGCCCGCCGCCCCGGCGCAGAGTCGCAACGAGCTCGCGATCGAGGTCGCTGCGCACGGTGGGGTCGCGCACTTCGAGGATCTTGTCGATCCACGCGTAGCGCCGCTTGTAGGTCGTCTGGTTACTTTTGCGCAGATAGCGCTCGAGGAGGGCGGGGAGCGTATCGAGCGTCACCTGTACCGTCGCATTCAGACTGTCCATGCCGTGCACGCGCGTCCCGAGCGTCGGATCCTCGGGGGTACCCACGATCGCCCGCAGAATGTCCCGCTCGACGTTGAGCCCGAAGTCGCCGATGGACGCGTCTTTCGGCGCCTGCTCGCGGGTATGCGTGGCAACGGCCTCGAACGTCCGCTTATCGATCGAGCGGATCTTGTTCTCCGGAACGGAATTGAGGGTGACTCGAAGGCCGAAGGTGGGCTCGAACGCGAGCATGTCGATCAGAAACCTCCCCTGCCCGAAGGTGATGGCGAACAGGCGATTCTTCACCGGCACGATCAGCACGGCCGAGGAGCTCGCGGACTCCAGTCCCAGCGCCTGAGGATCGATCGCGCTGCCGAAGAACGCTGCCCACTCCGGCACGCGAACGCCGCTGGCGTCGGTGTACACCGTGGCGCGGATCGTCCCGACCTTGACCGGCGTCTCGCGCGGCGAACGCGTCTGGTCGAGGAGGTCGTCCTTGATCTGCCCTTCTCTAGCCAGAAAGATGGAAAGTGAACGGCCCACACTAAGGAGTGTCGGGAGGGTGGGGATATCTTACCCACGTCACCATCATGCGTGAGGAACGACACGGGGGCGGGTGAGGGTGGAGCGACCTGCCGACCGGCACGTCACCCGAGGAACCGCTGCTCGTTGTGCCAGATGAGCGCATCGTCTGCCGGGCGGTCAGCAGGCCTCTCCGGCAGCCGGATGCGCGATCCGTGCAACGCGTAGTAATCGCGCCCGTTTTCGAACTCCTCTTTGATGCGCCGGCTGACTTCGAAGCGATATTCCGGTGTGACGGTGACATAGCCGGCGTCGAACAGCTTGTGAATGTCCGCGCGCAGCAAGATCCCGTTGCTGACCCTGTGCTCCTGAATGTCGCGGTACTCGCGGATGTGCGCCGCCTCGAGTGCCGGGAGCGTCTTCTCACTCGTCACCGCGCAACGCCTGCCGTACGAATCGAGAACGACCACGCGGAAGCTCCGCTGGCCGAGGCGCGGACGAATGGCTACCAGCGGACCATACCCCGATGGAATCGGCCGATCCGTGATCCGGTCGCCTGACGCCGTAATCGAACCGGAAGTGATCAACTCACGCTGCGGACCGGTACGGGCAAGGCACTCCATCCAGATCCGCTGCCCTTCGCCGGTCGTGAGGTCGTAGGTCTTCCCCTGCACGGTTTGACCCTTGAAGTCCTCCGGCAGGCGAATCCAATCGCGCTCGTCGAAGAACACCGGCTGGTTCACCAGGATGCAGCCGATCCAGAAATCCTGTTTGGCGTCGGTATCCGCGTCGAATCGCTTTCGGATCCTGACCAGCCGATCGCGCATCTCGGTGTACGAGCGCGCGCCGTTCGCCTCCCCGTAGACCTGCCAGGCCATGGAAACGGGAAGGCGGGAGAAGTGGTCGAAATAGCCGAACCCTGCAACGGCCAGATACGGCGCTTTCAGCTTGAAGAAGAACGGCTCGCCCGGCGCTAACGCTCTGAAGCCCGTTCTTGATCCGGGCCTCCAGAAGTTCACCTCATCGATCGGCGGCTCGATCGCACGAAGATGGGTGAACCAGTCGTAGTCGGTGTTGGCGACGTAGCCACGCATCCGTTACTTATGTTCGCACGCTACGCTGGCTCATGAGCTTCCGGAATGATTGCCCCCTACGGCCGACTGCTCACATTCCCCGGCAGGGCGTCTCGATGCCTGACCAGGAACATCGCTCCGTCGAGCGCCTCTTTCTTTTCCGCGTCGCGCACGACCACGCGGTGCAACCCGAATTCAGCGGGTGACGGCAGTCGGATCGCGAACTCGCCATTTTCATCGGTCTGAATCCTCTCCGCGATCCGGTTGTCGATCACGATCTCGATGGCGATGCCCGGAGGAAAGCCACGGCCGGCCACTTCGATCAGCTCGCCGATCTCGACGGCGTTGTCACCGCCCGTCGAGGGATTGAGATGCACGTAGGGCTTGCCGGCCGTCGGCGGCTCTTCCGAGCCGACGCGAAGCGGCGGATTCTGTTCTTTCAGGGAGGGCTCGTACATCGGCAACATGCTGTTCGCCACCACGGCGCCGGCGAGTTTGCCGTCGGCGAAGACGAGGCCGACCAGCAAGGCATCGGCCGGCATGGTCGCGCGACCTGCGCCCCGCAGTCCCATGACTTCCATGGTCTCGGTGATCTGCACGTTTGCGAAGTCGTTCGCGTCCGCGAAGAAAGCGACCGAGCTGCCGGGCCGGACGAACAGCTCGCGCAATGCGCCGCTGACGATGCGCGCTCCCTGAATGCGGCCGTGGAACGCGAGGACCGCGCCCGTCCAAGGGACGGGGTCGACGAAGGGCGCGAACGGGCGGATGCTGCACGGCAGCCGGCAGGAGCGCGCGAAATCGGGCGGCGCACGAAGGATCTGCCAGCGGAGACGCCACAAGCCGCGTCCGTAGGTGGAAACGATGGCCTCGTGCGCGGTCCTGAACTCGATCGAGGTGATGTACGTGGCCGCCTCGCTGCCCGGGACCTTCGTCCAGGTCTTTCCGCGGTCGCCCGAAACGAGTACGCCGCCCTGCATCGTGCCGACGGCCACGGAATTCGGATCGTCCGGCGAAAAGCTGATCGCGGAGGCGTGCGGATGGATCTTGTCCCGGAAAAGAAATGCGCCGTTGCCCGTGACCGCCGACGTGAGGGCGGCGTTCTCCGACCAGTTGTCCGCGCCGTCGAAGGTCTCCATCATTTTCTGGCTCACCACGTCGGGCGCGATCAGGTGATCGGCGTCGAAGGGATCGACGGCAAAGACCTGATACCAGGCGAACATGGTCGCGTTGATTCCGAGCCCAACGAGGTTGTTCATGTTCGGATAGGTGCGAATGCCGCCCGGTCCGGCCGGGTCCTTGACGATCCGTGCCAGACGATCGATCTCGATGCCGCGAGCGTTGTCGTCCCGTTCCTTGATGGGTTGGTACAGGACCGGAAGGAGTCCCGGCTGGGACGATTTGCCGATCTCCCGGAGGTCCATCGGCAGGGTTGCGTACTGCGCCCAGCTCGTGCCGAGGTTGGTCGTGGCCGCCAGTCCCCTGGCGAAGGGGCCGTCTTCGTTCACTTTCTGCACGTGCAGGGATGGGCCGAGCGTTTTCACGTTGCCGACCTTGAGTTGCGCATCGGGCCAGTCGCGCGCGCCCGCAAACAGGGGACTGGACACCCGGTTGACGCAATCGGCACAGGTGACGAAGTTGATCGTGGCGTTCGTGGCGGATGGGACCCGGTACAGCCGCTCGATGAAGAAGCCCTCGCAGCATTGGGGGTTACCCCACGTCAACCCGTCGTCGCTCGAAGCCCAGAGGTCGTTGTCCTGGGTGGCGAAGTAGAGGTGGTAGCGGGCTGTATCCGTGATCCACTGCCCTTTGACCTCGGTGATCTGCAGGGCGTTGTAGCCGGACCGTCCGCCGCCGGTGAGCGTCCAGGTCATGCCGTTGTCGGCGGTCTTGTGCAGTCCCCCGTCCGTGCCGAGGAGCAGGGGCCGGCGGGCGCTGTCGAAGGCCAGATCGCGCGTGTCGGGGTGATCGACGAGGCGATCGATCCATGGGCCCCGGTAATCGAAGCGACTGGTCCCGACGATCGCCGGAGCGTCCAGGGTCGACAGCCCGCATCGGTTTCCGAACCAGAGGGTGACGACCGGTTGCCGCAGGGGAAAGGTGACGACGCGTCCGGTCGTCCGGATGAAGGACATGCCGCCGCATCTGTCGTCGCCTTTCGGCGCCGACGGGATTCGTGTCCAGTGGTCGCCCGAGTCCTCGGTGAACCAGAGCTCCCGGCTCACGTTGACGACGTAGGCCTGATCGGGCTCGAACGGCGACGCCCCGAGGGCGTGCATGCTCCAGAGCGTTCCGACGTCGTCGGCCGGCGCGGACCACGTCGCGCCGCCGTCGGTGGAACGGCGCAGTCCTCCGATCCCGCCGGCGATGACGCGGTTGCCGGGCAGGGCGACCACCGTGAAGACGACGCGCGCTCCGCTTCCGAAGACGTCCACATGCCGCCAGGTCGCTCCCCGATCGTCGCTCATCGACACGCCGTAGGCGGTGCCGACGTAGATCCGGCCGTTGTCGGGAGCGATGGAGATGTCCGAGCCGCCGAAGCGGCCGCCCACGCCGGGCGGCGGCGGCGGCGAGGCGACCTGTTTCCAGCTCAGGCCCCGGTTCGTGCTTCGCCAGATTCCGCCGCCGTTCGCCACGCGGTAGTCCTCGACCGTCGTGGCGATGACGATGTTCGGATCGGCAGGGACGAAGACCACCGAGGCCATGGCGTACGCCGGCAGACCGCCGACGTGGCGCCACGTCGCTCCGCGGTCCGTGCTGCTGAACAGACCGCCCGATTCGGACCCGACCAGGATGATGTCGTTGTTCGCCGGATGGACGGCGATGGTGTTGACACGACCGCCGTTGGGCACGTTCGGCTGAAACTCCTCGAACCGGAAGTTGATGGGAGGGGTGGCCGAGGCGATCGGAGCGAACGACAGGAGCGCCAGGAGTGCACTTCGCAGACAGAACGCGCGCTGAGTCATGGGGACCTCGCTGACGGCGACTTCTGGTTGAGGTCAACGTAGGTCGGGCAGGGAATTCCGTCAATGACCGAGCTCGAGGACGTCTGGGCGGTGCGGGTGTCAGCGCATGGCGCGAATGGTCTCTTCGAGCTGCCGTAGCTGCCGTTCGATGCGCTGTTCGAGCTCGCGGCTGCGGCGATCGGCATCGAGTGCAGCGATCTTCTGCTCGATCGCGCCGACCTGTCCGTTGACGTCGAGCGCGGCGATGCGGCGCTCGATCTCCGCAACCTTTCCCGGAAGATCGAACGCGCGGATCTGGGCCTCGACGGCCGCGACCTTGCCGCTGGCGTCGTGCTTGGCAATCCTGCGCTCGACGGCCGCCACTTTCGCGTCGGCGTCGTAATCGCGAATCTCCTCTTCGATCCGCTCGATCTCCGCTTCGTGACGGGCGATGATGGACGCGATGCTCGCACGCTCCGACGCCGTGGCGCGGTACCGACCCGCATTCAGACTCGAAATCGCGCCGCGCTCGGAAGAAATCTGTCCGTGCAGGCTGCTGAGGTGGCCGCGGATCGATGAGATTTCGCCGCGCATGCTGCTTTCCTCGCCGAGGATGGACGAGATTTCTCCTCGCAGCGAGCTGACATGGCCGTGCAGCGAAGAAATCTCGCCGCGCAGACTGCTGTGCTCACCGTGTACCGACGAGATCTCCCCGCGCAGACTGCTCACCTCACCACGCAGGGACGAGAGCTCCCAGATCGTATCGAACAGCGCGAGCATGCGAGTACGCCACGCCTCGACCGACGAATCGATCGGACGTTCTCGGCCGCCGGTTCTCCAGGACAGACGTCCTCCGCGGTCCTCGAGTTTCTGCAAGAGACCTTCGCCGCGCACTTCCATCACCCATCGGGAAGCGTTGTCGAGCCACTGCGAAGGCGCACCGATGTCGCCATCGCCGACATCTTCGGCCACCATGCACAGACGCAGATCGCCGAAGCGCTTCTGAATGACGCGGCTCGATCCGCGCCTGCCGATCCGCTCGTAGATCTCGACGTTGGAGCCGTCGTCGCGCGTCGAGAGGCTGCCGATGAACGCACCTTCGAAGGAACTGTCCCAGCAGTCACTCCACGCGCGTGCGGTCCGAGCCGGCTCAGCCGGCTCCGCCGGCATCACGGTCACGTCCTGCATCGCCACCTGCGGAACGCCGGGTTGCTCGGGGGGCGCGGCGGGCGCAGCGGGCACAGCGGGCGTCACGAGGGCGGCGACGACTGGTGGGGTTACAGGCCTGCCGGTTTGCGCGGCCGCAATCACGACCGTGACCGGGGCAATGAGCAGCAGCGGAATCAGCGCGAGACGGCGCGTCGAAGGGCGTGAGTCCTCGAGGATTGACATGAGTCGCATCTCCAGAAGGGAGCGCTGCGCCATCGGCAGCGCGGCGAGCATTCGAGGCCGACGCTGAAGTGACTCGGCCAGGTCGAGAAGAACGGTTGCGTAAAGAGAGGGGCGTGTGCCGAGGCCGAGAACAGCTGCGTCGCACGCAGCTTCGCGCGCGGCGCCTGCCTCGCGCGCCGCGATCCATGTCAGCGGATGGAACCAGTACAGCGCGACGGTGAGGCGCGTCAGCAGATGCCGCAGCGGATCGCGACTGGCCATGTGCGAGATCTCGTGCGCCAGCACCACGTCGCGCTGCTCCGGCGTCCACTGGCGAGAGCTTGCGGGCAGAAACGCCGTCGGACGCAACAGTCCGCCCGCCATCGGCGTCGCCACGGCCTCACTGACGAGCAGGCGCACGGTTCGGCGGAATCCGAGACGTTCGGCGATCGCCTTCGCCGCTGCGGTCCACTGCGGATCATGCAGCTCCTCGGCCGCACGGGAGAGCCTTCGCACGCGCCAGAGCGAAAGCAGCAGCGTCGCGAGCGCGAGACACGTCCCCGCCGCCCATGCGGAGAGCAGCACCGTGCGAATCGGAAAGACGCGCCGCGGAACGGGTTCCGTGGAGCGGCGGACTTCCGCCCGCCCAATCTCCGGTGTCGGCGGACGGAAGCTCGCTGGTCCACTCGGCGGCACCGATGGATGCGGGGTCACGTCGACGACCGGCAGCGGCGACGCGATCGGCAGCGGAACGACGACGGCCGGCAGCGTCAGTACGAGCACCGGCAACAGCAGCAGTGCGGCGAACGCACCGCTCCAGTACCGATGGCGCGCCGCAGCAGGCGAATGGCGCAGCAGCCGTCCCGCGAACAGCGCGACCAGCAGCAGGGCGGTGGCTTTCAGCAGCAGCGTTGTATCCATGTCAACGCCCCTCTCGCGCCGATCGGTCGATCATCTTCTTCATACGGCGGCGCGCGTCCGGAGTTAGATCTCCGGGCTGCAAATCGAGCAGCGCCGCGAGCGCGCTCTCCGTCGATCCGCCGAAAAACGTCTGCAGGATGTGCCGCAGCTCCGATTTGCGTGCCGTCTCGCGCGCGACCGTCGGCCAGTAGTCGTATCGCGGGCCATCCTGCTGGATGCGCAGGTGTCCCTTGGCGACGAGAATCCGCAGCGTCGTCCGCACCGCCGCGTCCGTCGGCGGGGCGTCCATGTCCTCGCGCACCTCCGCCGCGGTGGCGTGCCGCCGCGCGTAGATGATGTCGAGCACTTCCTGCTCGCGGCGGCTGAGCTTGGGCTTGGCACGGGCCACGATCGGTAATCGTAGTGCCCATCTGTTGAAAAATCAACAGTCCGTGGAAAAATCAACATCGCGAGCGACGAGCTGGACCGCTGTCCGCGCCGCACGTCGCGGCGAAGGATTTGCCGCCGAGGGCCGGTCTAACAGGGCGAAGGATGGCAATCATGACTCGTTCGATGTTCCTCGTGCTTCTCGCATTCCTCACGACCGCACCGCTCCGCGCGCAGACCGCGGTCACGGTTTGGCTTTCCTCGCAGCAGAACGGCGGCGGCGACCGCTTCCCCGCGTCACGGCCGAACGCGACGATCGAGTTCGCGGACGGCTCCGGCTACGGTGTCAGCGCCAGCCGCATGTTCGGAACGCGGCTCTCCGGAGAGCTGTCGGTGTTCCGGACCTCCTCCGGCGGCGGTCTTCGCGACGGCGGCATCGAGTTCGTGTCCCTCGGCGACGTCGAGTTGACGCCGGTCACGGCGATGCTGCGGGTTCATTTCCGCCCCGGCTCTCCGCTCGATGTGTACGTCGGCGGCGGCGGGGCGTACGTCATGACCGGAGATCTCGACAGCGCCGACCTGCGCGCTGACGGTCTGGCGCCGCTCGAGCTGGAGGACGAGACGACGTTCGTCGTCGGCGGCGGCGTGACGTGGTCGTTTTCCGATCGCTGGGGCGTATCGCTCGATGCGCGCTATCTGCCGCTCACGCTGCGCGGCAGCGCGCGGGGCTCGACCGCCGAGGCCGCGATCGATCCGCTGATCCTCTCCGCCGGTCTCACGATTCGCTTTTAGACTCGCAAGACCACGCACATGACGACCATCGAACATGCCGACCGCTTCCTCGTCGCCCGCCTGCTCCGCGGCGACGAGGACGCGTTCGCGGAGTTCTTCGATCGCAACTTCGCGCCGCTGTATCGCTTCGCGCTGCCGCGCGTGGCGGACGAGGATGCGGCCGAAGAGGTCGTGCAGGCGACGCTCTGCCGCGCGGTGCGGAAACTGGCCAGCTACCGTGGCGAGGCGGCGCTGCTGACGTGGCTCACCACGATCTGCCGCCGCGAGATTGCAACGCATTTCGAACGACGAAAGAAGGTACCGCCGATGATCGATCTCTCGGACGACCTGCCGGAGATCCGGGCCGCGCTCGAATCCCTCGGCGCGGAGTCGACGGTAGAGAGGCGCGAGGTGGCCAGGATCGTCCAGGTCGTGCTCGACCGTCTTCCCGGCCGCTACGGGGACGCGCTGGAGTGGAAGTACATCGATGGATTCTCGGTCGCCGAGATCGCGGAGCGGTTAGCGCTCGCGCCGAAGGCGGCCGAATCGCTGCTCACCCGCGCCCGGGCCGCCTTTCGCGATGCCTTCCAGGCCGCGTACGGCAGCGGGTGGAACGGTGAGGAGGTGAGCCCATGAACGACGACGAGAAAGATCCCATCGCCACGCTGGTGCGTCTCGCCGGACGCAGACCACAGGTGGATGCCGAACGGACCGCGCGCGTGCGCGCCGCGGTCGCGGACGAGTGGCGCGCGACGACACGGCGCCGGCGCTGGACGCGTGTTGCCGTCGCGGCGGCAATCGCCGCGATCCTCGCAGGCGTGCTCTTGACGCGCCCCCGAACCGAGCCTGTGGTGCCGGTTGCCGCAACGGCGGAAGCGCGCCGGCTCACGACTCCCGTCGATGCGACGACGTCCATCGACTGGAACGGCGGAACACTGCGCCTCGATCGGGAAACGGAGTTGCGACTCGATACGGCACGCACCGCAACGCTGCTCCGCGGCGCGATCTATTACGCGAACGACACACCCGGCGTGGCCGTCACGATCCACACCCCGTTCGGCGACGTCCGCGACGTCGGCACGCGCTTCGAGGTCCGCCTGCGCGAGGACGCCGTGCGCGTCCGCGTCCGCGACGGAGCGGTGATCGTGCGCGGCACGACTGCAGGCGCCGGAACGGAGCTCGTCGCCGGCCACACCTCGATTGCATCGCGGAGGATCTCCACCAGTGGCGAGGAATGGGCCTGGATCGAGAACGCGGCGCCGCCGATCGTGCTGGAAGGAAAATCGCTCAACGAGGTCCTCGAGCGCATTGCCATCGAGAAAGGGTTGACGCTCGAGCGCACCGGTCCCGATCAGACGCTGCACGGCGACGTGCCGCTGTCGATCGGGGAAGCGCTCGATGCCGCCACCGCGGCGGCGGGAGTGACGTATCGCATCGAAGGCGATCGCCTGATCGTGCGGGGGCGCTCGTGATTCACCGGGCGCTGCTGCTCCTGCTCGTCGCCGGCACGCTCGACGCGGCGGAATATCGCTTCGCCGGCCGGCCGCTCGCCGAGGGGTTGCGCGAGCTGCAGTCTCGCGGCCTGCGACTGATCTACAGCGATGAGGTCGTGACCGGCGACATGATCGTGCGCACCGAGCCGCGTGCCACGCAGCTGCGGAAGATCCTCGACGAATTGTTGCGCGAGCACGCCTTGCGAGCGACCGACGGTCCGCGTGGCTCACTCCTCATCGTGCGCGATGAGCGTCCGCGGCGCGAAGCGGTGGCGCAACCGTCCCCGCCTCCGCAGATGCCGGTGACGCTCGAGGAGATCGTCGTCACGCCGAGCCGTTTCACGATCCTCGGCCGGGAAGCGGAGAGCCGCCAGTTTCTCAGCCGCGAAGAGGTGCGGCGCGTGCCGCATCTCTCCGACGATCTCTATCGCGGCATCGGCCGGATCCCGGGAACGACGAGCGCGGACGTGAGCGCGCGATTCAACCTGCGCGGCGGCGAGGAGGACGAGGTGCTGGTGCTCGTCGACGGCGCGGAGATCTACGATCCATTTCACATCCGCGATCTGTATCGGGCGTTCAGCACCATCGACGCCGAGGCGGTGGGATCGGTGGACGTGCTCAGCGGCGGATACCCGGCAGAGTACGGCGGACGCATGAGCGGCGTGGTGGACATCAGCACGCTCTCCCCGGCCGATCCGCAGCATGAGGTCGGGGTCAGCCTGCTCAACGCGCGATTGCTGTCGCAGGGGACGTTCGCGGGCCAGCGCGGAGCGTGGCTGTTCTCGCTGCGCCGCGGCTATCTGCGCGAGGTCCTGACGCTGGTCGACGATGCCGCGGACATCGATCCGCGCTATTACGATCTCCTCAGCAAGGTGCAGTGGACGCTCGGCGAGCGCACAGTCGTTTCGGCGCACGCTATGGCGTCGCGCGATCGGCTGACGATGCAGGACGGCCCCGGCACCAGCGCGCATGCGAGCTACGACGACCGCTACGTCTGGATCAATCTGCGCCGTTCGTGGACCGATGCCCTGTTCAGCCAGAGCGTGCTCTCCTGGGGCAGCATGGAGCGCGATCGCCAGGGGGCCTTCGACAACCAGTTCGATCTGCAGCGCGGCCAGCTCGAAGATCACCATCAGTCCGCGTTCCTGACCCTGAAGAACGACGCCACGCTCCATCTCTCGCCGCGGCAATTGCTGAAGTTCGGCGCGACCGCGAAACGCGTGCGGGCGCGGTTCGACGTGGAAGGATCGTCCGTCATCCCCTTCCCGATCTTCGCGCTCGGCTCACCGCCGCGCGAGGTGCGGCGGTCGGTTCACGTGCGGCCGGGCGGCAGTCAGCTCGAGGCCTACCTCGCCGATCGCGTGCGCATCGGCGACAGGGTGGTGGTCGAGGCGGGACTGCGCGCGGGCGCGGAGAGTTACACGCCGGACGGCGTGCACGTCAGCCCTCGCCTCAACGTCGCATGGACGCTCTCCCCGCATACTTCCGTGCGTGCGGCCTGGGGACTGTTCCATCAGCCGCAGGCCATGCACGAGCTGCAGGTCGAAGATGGCGTGACGGAGTACCAGCCGGCGCAGCGCGCTGAGCACCGCGTCCTCGGCATCGAGCACTCGCTCCGCGGCGGCTTCGAGGCCCGGCTCGAGCTCTACGACAAAACGCTGACCCGTCTGCGGCCGCGCTACGTGAACCTCTACGACCGCCTCCTGCTCTTTCCGGAGCTGCGCGCTGACCGCATCCGCATCGCGCCGGAGAAGGGGCACGCCCGCGGAGCGGAGCTGCTCGTCCGTTCCGATGCGTCGCAACCGCTCAGCGGCTGGATCAGCTACACGCTCGCTCGCGTCACCGATCGCCTCGAAGGCCGCGACGTGCCGCGCGATTGGGATCAGCGGCACGCCATGACCTTCAGCGTGAACTATCAGCGCGGTCCGCAATGGAACTTCAACCTCGCCGGCACCTGGCACAGCGGCTGGCCGACCACGCCCGTGCTCGCGCGCCTGGAAGGCACCCGGCTCCTCACCGAGCTCGGACCGCGCGCCTCGACCCGCCTGCCCGACTATCAGCGCCTCGACTTCCGCGCCAGCCGCACCGCCGGCGCCTTCAGTTTCTTCGTCGAGCTCTTCAACGTCCTCGCCCGCGAAAACGTCACGCGCGTGGAAACATTCGAATTCCGGCAAGACCCGAATGGTGCAGTGACGGCCTCGCCGGTCACGGAAAGCGTGATCGGAATCCTGCCGTCCTTCGGCGTGACGTGGCGGTTCTGACGGATCGTCGGCTGCCGTGCTCAGTCGGTTAGAACGCCGACCTGTCACGCCGGAGGTCGCGGATTCGAGCCCCGTCGGCCCCGCCAATCTAAAGCTCTCATGCGCCGCGACTTCGCGGCGTTTCGTGTTTTCAGAGGGTCGCTCTGAAATTTTTCTTCCTTTTCGACATAGATGGGTGAACCGCGGCCTCCGCGCCGCAAGGAGGAAACCAATGTACCGACGCTTCTCTCGTTGTCTGATCATCTTTGTCACCCTGCTGGGCCTCACCGCCGTGCCGGCCGCGGCCCAGGTACCGATTCAGGACTTCATCGGCGTCATCAGCCAGGTTCGTTTCGATCCCCCCAACTGGACCCAGATCGCCCACGACACTGCCGCCCAGGGTGGCATCGACTGGGTGCGGTTGGCGATCTTCTGGAACTACAGCCCGGTTGCCGGCGATCCGTATCGCTACGTCGCGAACCAGACCGACATCTATCACGGCAGCGTCGCGGCCTGGCAGCGGGGGATGCGGGTCTTCGCCATCCTGAACCCGCCCAACAACGCCGCCGACAACGGCTGGCTGCCGCCGGCGATCGAGCCCAACGTCTACCAGACGTATCTCAAGCTGGCCGAGGACATGGCCTTCAACTATGGATTCGCGATCGAGAGTTGGGAAGCGGGCAACGAGGTCAACGGTACCGATGCCTTCTGGAACTCCGTCTATCACTCGGGTCCTTCGTACGCCCGGCTGCTGCGCGACCTGCATGCGGCGCTGCGGCGTGGCTTCCAGCGTCGCGGCGATTACGCGCAGCTGGTGGCAACACGCGGCGGGGAGGGCTTCAAGCTCTACGCGGCCGGCACGGCGGGCACCGACCTGATCTGGCTCGAGGAGGTCTGCGCCGGGCTCGAGGAGACCTACCGGCAGTACGGCGATGGTCCCTACATCCACGGCTTCTCGATCCATCCGTACTCGTCGCCCAACGGTCCGGATGTCACCACCGTCTTCAGCCAGGCTGGTTTTCCCCAGCACCCGATCAGCCACGGCACGTTCCTGCAGAACGTCGACTGGGCACGGGCCGTTCTGCGCCGTCATCCCGGAGTGCCGCAGGAGCTCTACATCAGCGAGCACGGCTGGAGCACGCTCGCCGGAGATCCGTATGGGCAATCCGTCACCCTGGAAAGCCAAGCCATCTACACCGCGCAAAGCCTGGTCGAAGGTCATGCCAGCCGCAACCTGAGCCGTACGATTCTCGGCTTTCTCGCCGACAGTCCGAGCTTTCCGGTCTACAGCTTCTGGGGCTACGTCGCGCCGCTGTTCGAGGACGCGAGCAAGAAGCCGAGCTTCCGCGCCGTCGAGACCGCGGTGCACAAGCTCTCCGGCCTGACGCTGCGCCAGAACCTGGGATATCTCCTGCCCAACGGTCGGGCCTATCTGTACGGCGGCGGTGGGCGGCAGGTGCTGGTCTTCTGGCATCCCACCAATCAGCCGCTCAACATCAAGCTTTCGACCGGCGCCAGCGCCACGCTCTTCGACCGCTACGAGGGTGTCGTCAACACCTTCCCCGGGCTGACGACGATCAATCCCGTGGCCACCCCCGGCCCGCGCTACCTCGAGGTCACCGGCGGCACCATCACCGAGATCGGCGGCGTCAAGCTGACGGCCGGCGGAGATCTCAACCTCACCGGCTACTCGCTGGCGCCCACTCGCTGGTCGCGGGCTTCCACCACCGTGGCCGGCTCCTCGCCGTCGAACGCCTTCGACGGCAACGTCGCCAACCTCTGGAACTCGGGCGGCGCGGCGCCCGCCTGGATCGAGGTCAAGCTCTACGATACGCAGCGGGTGAAGGCCTTGCTGCTCCATCCAGCGATGTTGCCTTCGGGCGTCGTCGATCACCGGATCGACCTGTCGATCAACTACGGCGGCTATCAGGAGATCGATCGCGTCTTCGCCTACGTGATGGAGGACATGAAAGTGCTTGTCGTACTCCCGCAGACGTACGAGAACGTGAGCTCGGTGCGGGTGCGCACAGTGCCCGTCGACGCCTCGCTGCCGGCCGCGGCGACCTGGGTCGCGTGGAAGGAGATCCAGATCTACCAGTAGCAACGCGGGGTCGTAGTTCAGTCGGTTCGACCTCCGGCCTGTCGCGCCGGAGGTCGCGGGCTCGAGCGAGCAGCACATGGAGGACCTCGGCTCGAGGCGCCGGCGGAAGCTGCCCACCGGATCGGTGGATGTAAGAATGAGTGCATGACCGCCGTCCTGGCTTTCGACGCCGGCACGACCAGCTCGCGCGCGCTGGTGTTCGACTGGGACGGAACAGTCCTCGCCGCCGCCCAGCGCGAGTTCCGGCAGTTCTATCCGCGGCCCGGCTGGGTCGAGCACGACGCGAAGGAGATCTGGCGGACGCAGATCGAGGTCGCGGCCGAGGCGGTGAAGAAGGCCAACGTGCCGATCGCGGCCATCGGCATCACTAATCAGCGCGAGACGACCGTGCTGTGGGATCGCCAGACCGGCGAGCCGGTGGCGAACGCGATCGTCTGGCAGGATCGCCGGACGGCGGAGATGTGCGATGCGCTGCGCGAGCATGAGGAGCTGGTGTGTACGCGCACGGGACTGGTGATCGATGCGTATTTCTCGGGGACGAAGTTGCGCTGGCTGCTGGATCGCGTGGATCTCGATCGATCGCGCCTGGCCTTCGGAACGATCGATTCCTGGCTGATCTGGAACCTCACCCGCGGCCGTGCGCACGTCACCGACGTGACCAACGCCTCGCGCACGATGCTCTTCGACATCCATCGCGCCGAGTGGGATGACCAGCTGCTGTCGATCCTCGGCATCCCACGGTCGGTGTTGCCCGAGGTTCGATCATCGAGCGAAGTCGTCGCGCATACGGCGAAAGGCCTGCCGATTCCGGCGGCCATTCCGATCGCCGGAATCGCGGGGGATCAGCAGGCCGCGCTGTTCGGCCAGCGCTGCACGCGCGCGGGCATGGCCAAGAACACGTACGGCACCGGCTCGTTCGTGGTGATGAACACCGGCAACGCGCCGGTCCGCTCGTCGCACGGTCTCCTGGCCACGATCGCCTGGCGCCTCGGCAATGAGCCACTGCAGTACGCACTCGAAGGCAGCATCTTCGTCACCGGCGCGGCGGTGCAGTGGCTGCGCGATGAGCTGCGCATCATCAAACGCGCGCCGGAGATCGAGGCCCTCGCGTCCTCGGTTCCCGACACCGGCGGGGTGGTGGTCGTTCCCGCCTTCACCGGCCTCGGCACGCCGCACTGGGACGCCTACGCCCGCGGAGCGATCCTCGGCCTCACCCGCGGCGCGAGCGCCGCGCACATCGCACGCGCGACGCTCGAATCGATCGCCCTGCAGACCGCGGACGTGCTCGAAGCCATGCGCGAAGACTCCGGCATCGCGCTGTCCGAGCTGCGCGTCGACGGCGGCGCATCGACCAATGATCTGTTGATGCAAATGCAAGCCGATCTCGCCGGCATCCCGGTCGCCCGCACGCGCAATCCGGAAGTGACGGCTCTCGGCGCGGCGTACCTCGCGGGACTGCCGATTCCATCGGAGTCGTCACCCGAGCGCGTCTTCGAGCCGCGCATGTCCGCCGCGGATCGCGCGGACAAGATCGCCCTGTGGCGGCGGGCGGTGGAGCGGGCGAAAGGGTGGGCGTCGGTTCAGTAATTGAATCGCCGGTTACGGAAAGTGATCGGAATCCTGCCGTCATTCGGCGTGACGTGGCGGTTTTGAACGTCGAGCTCGCGCCTGCACCACACGTCCGCGCGATTGCGCCAGAACCTCGGCCGTGTTGTCCTTACTGCCGGACTTGCTTGCTTTCCATTAATGCACGGATATATAAAGCCGCCTTTCCGTGACACAGCCCTGTCGATCTCCACGGCGGCCGGAGGTGTGTCCAAATTCGTCAGAGAAAGGTCATCCATGCCCAGGTCCCATCGTCTGTTTTTCGTTTTCGTCCTTTGTTGTCTTGCCATCAACCCCCTCTTTGCTCAGAAGCCGAATGCTCCCAGTCCGGCCTTCCTCCAGGATGCTGCGTCCTACGCGGCGCAGAACGAGGTCAGCCTGGACGAGGCAGTGCGCCGCCTTGGCCTCCAGGCCGAGGTCGGCCGTCTGGAAGAGACGCTAACGAGGCAGGAGCCCAGCTTTGCCGGCCTGTGGATCGAGCACAAGCCGCAGTTCAAAGTGATCGTTCGCTTCCACCAGGATAAGTCGGCCGAGGGACGACTGCGCACCCGGGTGGCCGCCACGCCGCTCGCCAACGTGCCGGTCGAGACCCGGGCCGCGGCCGCGTCGCTGGCGCAGCTCGAAACGCGCCGTACCGCTGCCCTGCAGCGCATCAAGCGCCACGGCATTCCGGTCGACACGGACATCAACATCCAGGAGAACCGCGTCGAGATCCAGTCGGACCGGGCGCAGGCGCTGCGGGCCGCGATCGCGGCGGAGCGCGCGCCCCTTCCGGAGCGCGTCGAGATCCTCGCCGTGCCCGCCCTGGCCAGACCCTCGGTCCTACGCGGCGGCGACGGCGACCCGGGCATGTGCACGGGCGGCTTCACCGTCCGCCACAACTACTCCTACCAGGTCGGTATCTCCACCGCCGCCCACTGCGACAACTACACGACCTTCCAGGGGATGGCGCTGCCGTTCGCGGGCGAGGCCTTCTACGACTCCGCCGACGTGCAGTGGCACACGGCCTGTCCGTATACCGAGGTCACCAACGAGTTCAACAGCGGCCTCGGATATCGCGCCTGCGTCGGCACGCGCGGCCGCGCCGACCAGGTCGTCGGCCAGTACGTCTGCAAATGGGGCACGACCACGGGGCGCACCTGCGGGTACATCCAGTCCCGGCACGCCGAGCCCAGCTACGTCCCGAACAGTGACGACACGTTCGTGCGCGTGAACGGCTACGGCGCCGTCCTGAGCGCGCCCGGCGACAGCGGCGGCCCCTGGTTCCTGGAAAACATCGCGTACGGCATCAACAGCGGCGCATACAGCGACGGCGACGCCATCTACATGCCCATCAACTACATGGAGCGGATCAACGTCTCGGTGCTCACATACAACCCGATGCCGGCCTGCGTCGCCGGGCCGGTGGCGAGCTTCACGTATACCGCTAGCAGCACGTGGGTGGATTTCAACGCCTCCGGCAGCTATGACCCGGACGGCAGCATCGTCAGCTACGCGTGGGACTTTGGCGACGGCACGACTGGCACCGGGGTCGCCCCCAGCCACGTCTACCCGTACGAAGGCTACTTCACCGTCACGCTGACGGTGACGGACAACTCCGGCTATACGGGCCAGTCCGTGCAGAGCGTGTACGCCGGCACGGGCGGCGGCGATCCCTGCGGCGGCGATCCCTGCTGCGGAACGTACTGCTGCGGCAACCCGTACTGCATCGAGCCGTAACCCGAACGATGAGTGGAGCGGGGCCCGCTTCGGGCCCCGCCCCCAGGTCGGCGTCTACGGTGACGGCGCTGGAGCGCCGACATCTTGTCGGCCGCCCCGCCGGCTTCCAGCCGGCGTCACTCCAGGCCGGCTGGAAGCCGGCGTTCCAGTAGTACGATCCCCCCATGAACCGCACCATCCGCTTCCGCCTCAACGGGCGTCCGGTCTCGCTGGACACGGACGCCGACCGCACGTTGCTCTGGGTGCTCCGCACCGACCTCGGCCTCACCGGCACAAAGTACGGGTGTGGGGAGGGGATCTGCGGGGCGTGTACGGTGGCCATCGACGGGGCCGCGGTGCGGTCGTGCCAGCAGGCGCTGGGGGACCTGGACGGAAAGAACGTCGTCACGATCGAGGGACTGGAGAAGGACGGGAAGCTGCATCCGCTGCAGCAGGCGTTCATCGATCACGGCGCGCTGCAGTGCGGGTTCTGTACGTCGGGGATGATCATGAACGCGTACGCGATGCTGCAGAAGGAGAAGAAGCCGTCGCGGGGGAAGATCGTCGAGGGCATGGACGAGAACCTCTGCCGCTGCGGGGCGCATCAGCGCATCGTGGCGGCGATCGAGGAGGCTTCGCGATGAACGGCATGGATCGCCGCCGGTTCTGCAAGCTCCTCGGCGGCGGGATCGTGGTGCTGGTCACGACGCCGCTGGACGATCTGTTCGGGCAGCAGCAGCCTTCGTATCCCGACGACCCGAACGCGTATCTGCGCATCGATGAGAACGGGCGGGTGACGCTCTTCTCCGGGAAGATCGAGATGGGCCAGGGGATCAACACGTCGCTCTCGCAGATGGCCGCGGAGGAGCTGGGCGTGTCGCTCGACGCGATCGACATCGTCATGGGCGACACGGACCTGGTTCCCTACGACCGCGGTACGTGGGGCTCGCTCACGACGCGCTATTTCGGGCCGGCGGTCCGGGCGGCGGCGGCCGAGGCGCGCACGACGATGATGAAGCTGGCCTCGGAGAAGCTCGGCGTGGCTCGCGACCAGCTCACGGTCGCGAACGGCGTGGTCTCGGCCGGCGGCAAGAAGGTGACCTACGGCGAGCTGGCGAAGGGACGGGCGATCTCGCGCCTCGTCAACGAGAAGGCGGTGCTGCGCGCGGCAAAGGACTTCAAGGTGATCGGCAAGCCGACCAAGCGCATCGACGCGCGGGACAAGGTGACCGGCAAGGCGATCTACGCGGGCGACATCCGCCGGCCGGGGATGCTCTACGCGCGCGTCCTCCGCCCGCCGATGCACGGCGCGACGCGCAAATCACTCGACACGGCCAAGGCCAAGGAGATGGCCGGCGTCACGGTGGTGGAGAAGGACGATCTCGTGGCCGTGCTGCATGCCGATCCCGAGGCCGCGGCCAGGGCGCTCGAGGCGATCAAGGTCGAGTGGGACCGCCCGAGCGCGGCGTTCGACACGGAGTCGGTCGGCGACTACTTCGTCAAGAACGCCGCCGCGCCGGAAGTGAAGGGGATGTTCACCTCCACCTTCCGCACCGGCTATCTCGCACACGCGCCGATCGAGACGCACACCGCGGTGGCGGAGCTGAAGGACGGGAAGCTCACCGCCTGGATCGGGACGCAGAGCCCGTTCGGCGCGCGCACGCGCATCGCCCAGACGCTGGGCATGGACGAGAAGCAGGTGCGTGTGATCACGCCGTTCGTCGGCGGCGGCTTCGGCGGGAAGAGCCCGATCGGCCAGGGCGTGGAGGCCGCGCGCCTCGCGCAGATCACGGGCAAGCCGGTAATGGTGATGTGGACGCGCGGCGAGGAGTTCTTCTTCGACACGTTCGGACCGGCGGCGGTGGTGAAGATCGCCTCGTCGATCGACGACCAGGGGAAGATCACCCAGTGGGAGTACGACGTCTGGGCGGCCGGGACGCGGTCGGGCGAGGTGCTGTACGACGTGCCGGACGGCAAGGTGCGCTCGCACATGGGGCGCGGCACGCCCGGCGCGAATCTGCATCCGTTCGCCACCGGGCCGTGGCGCGCGCCGGGCGCGGGGACGAACGTCTTCGC
>JBIOTX010000280.1:0-6436 GCA_044866315.1 Thermoanaerobaculia bacterium
GATGCGGCTCGAAGTCGAGACCGTAGGAGCGCAGGACGACCTTGAACGCCGTCTCACACGGCACGTCGCGGAAGAGGAACGTGGCCCCCTGTCCCCCGACCTCTTTGTCGATGACCATGTTCTTGATGCCGCACTGCTTCTGCATCGACTTGAGGACTTCGCGAACGTCGGCGTCCTTGACGTCGAGCGTGACCGTGGAGCGGCGCGGTCTTACCGCGCCTTCGGCGGGCTGAGAGCCCGCCGCACCAGGTGTTTCCCGACCTCACCCTCCCGGAGAATCCCCGTTTCACGGCCATCCAAGAGTTGATGGAGATTGGCCTCAACCGCGCCGCCGCCCGGGAGATGAAAGTCCTGGCCTCGCAGTACGCCGACAACCCCGGCGCCCAGTTCATGCTCGCCGACGTCTACCTGCGCGGCGGCGAGCCGCTGAAGGCCAACGGCGTGCTCCAGCGCAACTTCCGCCCGTTCGTCCGCCACGGCGGCGAAAACATCCCGCAACGCTTCTGGGAGATCCTCTTCCCGCTCACGCACTGGGAGACCATCAAGGCCGAGGCGGAGCGGCGGGCCCTCGATCCGTACCTCATCGCCTCCATCATCCGCCAGGAGAGCGCCTTCGAGCCGACCACCGTCTCCAACGCCGGCGCGGTGGGCCTGATGCAGATCATGCCCGACGAGGCCTCCCGCATCTCCACCGCCGGCGGCCTGGGCGAAGTCACCCGCGAGCAGCTCTTCGATCCGAAGACGAACATCGCCGTCGGAGCGGCCGAATTCGAGCAGAAACTGGCGTCCATGGGAGGCAACCCCATCCTTGCCATCGCGGCCTACAATGCCGGGGAACAGCCAGTTGGCACATGGATTGAGAAGACGCCGCCCAGTGACATCGATTTATTCGTAGAATCGATTCCGTTCGCAGAGACCCGGCTCTATGTAAAGACAGTGACACGGAATCGAGCGGAGTACCGGCGGATCTATGAACGCAACGCAGCAGCGCAAGGGCCGGCGCAATAACGGCTTCGTCCTTCTCACGCTCCTCTCCCTCCTCGTCGCCACGACAGCCGCCGCGAACACCCAGCTCATTCTGAAGCGTGGCGAGGCCGGCGAGCGCGCTGCTGAATACACGGGGGTCGTCGATCTGGCCATCGACCCCGGCTTCGACAACGCCAAGCTGACGGTCAGCGTCGACGGCCACAAGGTCGCCGACAACGTCCTGTCGCCGTATCACGTGGTCGTCGACTTCGGGCCGATGACCGTGCAGCACAAGATCACCATCACGGCCGTGGCCCCGGGCGGCAAGCGCGCGCAGTGGAGCGAGACCATCAACCGCGGCCATCTGCCCCTCAGCCTCAAAGTCAAACCGATCGACGCCGCGGCGCGGCTCTTCGCGGTGGAGGCGACCGCATCGACGGACGACCCGATCCTCGAGGTCCAGCTCTGGGAGAACGGCAAGGCCATCGCCAGCGCGGACACCGAGCCGTACCGCTTCACCGTGCCGGAGTCGGTGCTCGCCGCCGGATTCGTGCAGGTGACCGCCCGCACCAGGTCGGGCGAGGAGATCGCCGACTTCTGGTCCTCGACCGGAAGCATCCTCGCCGAGGAGATGTCCGTGCGGACCGTGCCCATCTTCGTCTCCGTGGTCGACCGCAACGGCCAGACCCGCGACGACGTCGACCGCTCCCAGTTCCGGATCATGGACGGCAAGGCCGAGGGGAGGATCATCGAGTTCGGCAAGGCCTTCGACCAGCCGATCTCCATCGCCCTGGTCGTCGACTCCTCCGCCAGCATGACCTACTCGATGAAGCACGCCGCCAAGGCCGCCAGCGACTTCGTGCAGAAGGCCCTCAAGACCGGCGACCGCTGCAGCGTCACGGCCATCCAGGACGTGCCGCGCCGCAAGCAGCCGCTCACCGGCGACATCGCGTCCGTCGCCCACGCCCTCGGCGGCATTCAGCCGGCCGGCCGCACCGCCCTGTACGACGCCGTCGCCAGCGCCATCCGCGAGATCCGCGACGAGAAGAACCGCCGGGCCATCGTCGTCCTCACCGACGGCGGCGACACCTCCTCGACCTGGGACTACGAAGAAGTCCACAAGCTCGCCCGCGAGGCCGCCATCCCCATCTACTTCATCGCCTACGAGGGCGCCGGCGAGGACTACGCCCGCGAGCTCGACCGCCTGCGCTTCCTGGCCTCCGAGACCGGCGGCTTCGTGGCCACCGCCACCGAGCAGAACCTGATCGCCAAGTACAACGAGATCGAGAAGGACCTCCGGGCCCAGTTCGCCATCACCTACCAGGTGTCGGACTTCTCGAAGCCGAACGAGTGGCGCCCGGTGCGGGTGACGATGAGCTCGCCGAAGCTGACCGCGCGGACGATCCGCGGGTACTTCGCTCCATAGCGCGCACTACAATCCCGCGCGCGCATGGACCGCAACGAAGCCCTGATCGGACAACTGCGCGCGCGGGTCTCGAGCGCCCCCTTCTTCCGCACGCTCCTCTCCCCCGACCGCCGCCTCGACCTGACCGGCGCCTCGGTCGAGGCCCGCGCGCTGCTCATCGCCGCGCTGCAGGACCGCCACCGCCGCCCGGTCGCCGTGATCATGCCCGGCGACGCGGCCATCGCCGACTTCGAGACCGCGCTGCGCCTCTTCCACCGCGAGCCGGAGTGCGTCTCGGTCTACCCCGCGCCCTCGCTCTCGCCGTACCAGGACGTCGCCCCCGCCCTCGGCGTGGTCCGCGAGGAGCTCCGCGCCCTCGGCATGCTCATCGACGGCAGCGCGGACGTGCTGGTCGTGCCCTCGCGCGCGCTCTTCCAGCGCCTCCCGCGGCCGGAGGACTTCCGGGCGCGCCTCGTCCGCCTCGCCGAGGGGGACGAGCTGGACATGCGCGAGCTCCTGGAGAAGCTCATCGAGAACGGCTTCGTGCGCACGGACCTCGTCGGCGAGGCCGGCGAGTTCGCCTTCCGCGGCGGCATCCTCGACCTCTTCCCGCCGAACACCCCGAAGCCCGTGCGCGTGGAGCTCTTCGGCGACACCGTCGACTCGCTGCGCTGGTTCGACGTCGAGACCCAGCGCTCCGAGGAGGCGTCCGGACCGGTCACGGTCTACCCGATCACCCAGTTCCCCGTCACCCGCGACACCCGCCAGCGCCTGGCCAAGAGGCTCTCCCTCGACTTCATGGACCCGCATTTCCGGCGCGACCTGGCCGACAAGATCGAGCGGCTGCAGGAGAGCGCCTCCTTTCCCGGCATCGAGCACTACGTGCCGGTGGCCACCGAGAGCGCGACGTTCGCCGACTACTTCCGCGACTGGGACGTGATCCTCATCGAGCCGGACCAGATCACCACCACCATCTCCCGGTACGAGACCCTGCTGCGCAACGAGTACGAGGCCGCCGCGGAAAAGGGCCGCGCCGTCTATGCGCCGGAGAAGCTCGTCGCCCCCGGCCCGGAGATCCTCGACTTCCTCGGCGGCGCGCGCGTGGCCATGAGCGACGTGCACATCGCCACCCGTCACTTCGACGAGCTCCGCCTGCACGCCTCGTCCACCGACCGCTACACCAACCGGCTCACCGAGTTCGCCTCCGACGTCGCGAAAGACGAGCACGAACAGCTCTTCTTCGCCGCCACCAAGGGCGGCCAGGAGAAGGTCGAGCGCCTGCTCAGCGAGTTCGACGTCGCCGGCCGGCTGACCATCACCGGCGGCAACCTCGCCCGCGGCTTCGTCTTCGAGGACCTGGCCTTAATCGCCTACTCGGAGTGGGATCTCTTCGAGCCCCCGACCTCCACCCGCGTGGGCGGCCGCAAGCGCAAGTCCGACGCCTTCGTCTCCGACCTGCGCGACTTGAAAGTCGGCGACTACATCGTGCACGTCGACCACGGCGTGGGCCGCTTCCTCGGCTTGCAGCGCATCCCCTTCGGCGACACCGAGCGCGAAGTCATGCAGATCGAGTACTCCGGCGGCGGCAAGCTGCTCATGCCGATGGAGAACCTCAACCTCATCCAGCGCTACACCGCCGGGGAGGAGGCCAGGCCGCAGCTGGACAAGCTCGGCGGCACGACCTGGTCGCGCAAGAAGGCCTCGGTCAAGAAGGCCATGCGCGACATGGCCGACGAGCTGCTCAAGCTCTACGCCACCCGGCAGATGGTGCACGGCCACGCGTTCGGGAAAGACTCGCCGTGGCAGTTCGACTTCGAGGACACGTTCGAGTTCGACGAGACCGAGGACCAGGAGGCGGCCATCGACGACGTGAAGCGGGACATGGAGTCGCGCAAGCCGATGGACCGCCTGCTCTGCGGCGACGTCGGCTACGGCAAGACCGAGGTGGCCATGCGCGCGGCGTTCAAGGCGGTCATGGACGGCAAGCAGGTGGCCGTGCTCGCGCCGACCACCGTGCTCACCTACCAGCACTACCGCACCTTCCTGCGCCGCTTCGCGTCCTTCCCGATCACGGTCGAGCTGCTCACGCGCTACTACTCCGCCAAGGAGCTGAAGGCGATCCTCAAGAAGGTGGAGACCGGCGAGATCGACGTCGTCATCGGCACGCACCGCCTCTTGTCGAAGGACGTCGCCTGGAAGGACCTCGGCCTGGTGATCATCGACGAGGAGCAGCGCTTCGGCGTGGCCCAGAAAGAGCGGCTGAAGACGATCAAGAAGTCGGTGGACGTGCTGGCCATGTCCGCCACGCCCATCCCCCGCACCCTGCACATGTCCCTCACCGGCATCCGCGACATCTCCGTGATCGAGACCCCGCCCAAGGACCGCCTGGCCATCCAGACCGCGGTGGTGCCGTTCGACGACGAGTTCATCCGCGAGGCCATCGAGTTCGAGGTCGGGCGCGGCGGGCAGGTCTTCTTCGTCCACAACCGGGTCGAGTCCATCGACGCCATGAAGGAGTTCCTGGAGAGGCTCGTGCCCGGGCTGCGGGTCATCGTCGGCCACGGGCAGATGGAGGAGCGCGAGTTGGAGCGGGCCATGCTCGCCTTCATCAACCGCGAGTACGACCTGCTCCTGGCCACGACCATCATCGAGAACGGCATCGACATCCCCGCCTGCAACACCATCCTCATCAACCACGCCGAGCGCTTCGGCCTGTCGCAGCTCTACCAGCTCCGCGGCCGCGTCGGCCGCAGCGACCGCCTGGCGTTCTGCTACCTGCTCGTGCCGAGCGACCGCGTGCTCACCGGCGACGCCCGCAAGCGCCTGGCGGCCATCCAGGAGTTCTCCGACCTCGGCGCCGGCTTCCGCATCGCCGCCCGCGACCTGGAGATCCGCGGCGCCGGCAACATCCTCGGCGGCGAGCAGTCCGGCCAGATCGCCGCCGTCGGCTTCGAGATGTACACCAGGCTCCTCGAGGAGAGCATCCGGGAGATGAAGGGCGAGAAGATCGAGGAGGAGGTGGAGACGTCGATGAACCTCGGCGTCGACATCTACATCCCCAAGGACTACATCGCCGACGAGAACCTGCGGATGACCTTCTACAAGAAGATCGCCTCCGCCTCCACCACCGAGCGCCTGACCGACATCCGCAATGAGATGCGCGACCGCTTCGGCGCCCTCCCCCCCAACGTCGAGAACCTCTTCCGCTTCGTGCAGGTGAAGTGGTTCGCCAAGGAGGTGGGCGTGCTGTCCATCGTGCGCGAAGGCGCGCGCGGAGTGATGAAGCTGACGCCGCACGCGAAGATCGACCCGAACAAGCTCCTCAACTTCATCGGCGAGCACCCCGAGGCCCGGTTCTCCCCGAACGGCGTGCTGTCGTTCCCGCTGCGGGAGCACGGCGCGGCGGTGATCGGAGCGATCGAGCTGGTGCTGCAGACCATCGCGGCGTGATTTGGAGTGCGGTGGCTGCGCCACCGCTTTGAAACGTAGAGCAAGCGCCGGTATGCACAATCCTCTGCGTCGGTACGTACAATCCGGCACGACGATACGCCCAGCCTCGGCGTCCACTCGCACGACCCGGCCGTCGGTAAGGACCGTTCCCTCTGTCGACTCGCCCAGTCCTCTCTGACGACTCGCACAATCCACCACGACGGGACACCCCGTCTCTCCGTCGACTCGCACAATCCGGCCGTCGCCCCCCACAGTCCTCTCCGCCGACCCGCACAATCCTCTCTGTCGACCCGCACCGTCCCATCTGTCGACCCGCGCCGTGCGCATGAGACGCCCCGCCTCGCTGCCTGCCGCTACGCACATCGAACGGCGTCGGTACGGGAGTCGTCCGTCTTCGAGATGTGGCGTATCCAGGCACGGGGGGCTTCCTCCGCGGAGACGGTGCCGGTCGTCGCAGTGGATTGCCGCTGTCGTCAGGGTGAATTGGGCGAGTCGTCCGGGATTCCTGTGCGACTCGCCGGGAATCTTGGGGAGATCGCGGGGGGAGCGGTGCCGGTCGTGACGGTGGATTGCCGCTGTCGTCAGAGTGAATTGGCCGAGTCGTGCGGGACTCCT
>JBIOTX010000281.1:0-4280 GCA_044866315.1 Thermoanaerobaculia bacterium
CCGAGATCGGCCCCGCATCGCAGGCACTCGAGATGCAACTTCGATCGCTTCAGGACCTTGATTGCGTCGGCGTGCCCGATGAGGCAGCACGGGCTCATCAGCCGCCGCAAACATTCGAACCTCTTCATTCGTTGGTCCCCTCATCCGGCGCTTCGCGCCACCTTCTCCCCGCTGCGGCGGGGCGAAGGGAGACCTGTCACTTCACCGTGATCGCCTGCGTTCCCACGTTGTACTGCCCGTCCACCGCCCGCACGACCACGAACTTGCCGGCCAGGTCGCTCTTTTTCAGCTTGAAGGTCTCCTCCCGGGAGTCGGAGATGCCGTCCACGGGGGTGAGGCGGATCCACTTCTCGGCGTCGGCGGAGTACTCGACCTTGCCCACCGGCGAGAGCTCGTCGGTGATCCGGACGGTGACCTCGTCGCCGGAGTTCGTCGCGGCGATGGTGGGCGGGCGGTTGTCGACCTGGAACTCCACGCCCTCCTTCGCGTCGGTGAGCGGCGCGTCGGGGTTGTCGGAGGCGTCGGTGGCAGTGAGGCGCAGCTCGTAGCGGCCGTCGGGCAACTGCGAGGTGTCGAAGTTGATCTGGGTCTCCTCGATGTTCTCGCGCAGGCGCAGCCAGGCCTCGCTCCCCTTCTGGCGGAAGGAGAGGGTGTAGCGGAGCGAGTCGCCGTTGTCGTCGGACGCGCGCCAGGAGACGGTGCGGAAGCCCTTGCGGAAGACGCGCTTGCCCTGGTCGGCGGCGGCGCGCTCGCGCGGGTTGTCCAGGCTGGTGAAGATCCCGTACTCGTCGGGATTGGTGGCCTCGACGACCTGCTGGGAGCTGGGATAGGCGGAGCTGATGAAGACCACGGCCGGATCCTGGACCACGATGGCCTCGATCTCCGGGGCCACGTTGCGGTTGATGAAGGCGATGGTCACCCCGTCGACGGCCGCCGCCGCGGAGGGCTTGGGCATGTTCAGCTTCCACTGGACGTACCGCGCCGCCGGCACGTCGATGTTCCCCTCGGCACCGGTCTGCGGCGCGCTCCAGGCGCTCCAGGTGGAGTCCGGCGTGCGCGTGTTGCCGCTGCGGAAGGAGATGGACAGGTTGCCGGTGTCGAGGTTACGGCCCTCGATCCGGTAGTTGCCGAAGCGCGAGAAGCGCTCGACGTCCTTGGCCGCGGAGCGGTACTCGGCGCTCGCGGCCACGCCGTTCTCCATCCGATACACGGCGCCGCTGTTGGTGGTGGTGATCAGCGTGGACTTGCCGCCCTCGGAGATGGAGACGACCTGCTTTTCCGGCACGGCGCCGAGGAGGGCCATCTCGCCGTCCCGAAGCTCGTAGATCCGGCCGTTCGGGCCGGTGGCCAGGAGCACGCCGCCGTCGCGGCCGGCGCTGAGGGCGTAGACCATCTCCCGCTCGAACTTGCGCACGGTCTCCACGAAGCCGTCCGCATTGATGCGGTACACCTCGGAGCTGCCGCCCTGCGTCGCCGCGGTCGCGGTGCCGCCCTCGTCGAAGGAGAAGCTGACCTCGACCGCCGAGGCCTCTTCCTTCTTCTCGCCCGACTGGGCCTGTCCCTGCTGCTGTTGCTGTTGTTGCTGCTGCTGGGCGGGCTTCTGCTGCCGCGCCGGAGCGGTCGCCGGCAGAACGTTCGTCACCGCGGCGGCCCAGCCGGTGCCGCTGGGGTCGACGTACACCGCCGTGACCTCGCTGAGCGGCGAGTCGAACAGGGCGTGGGCCGCGCCGCCCGGGGAGATCTGGTAGATGCGTCCCTTCCCCGCCGCGCCGGCGAGGATGGTTCCGTCTTTCTTCTCGGCCAGCGAGCGGATGTGCGTGTCCGCGGCGTCGTAGAGGACCTTGCCTTCCCCTTTCGCATTGACGCGGAACAGCTTGCCCTCGACGCCGGTGCCCACGGCGAAGTCGCCGCCGGCGAGCGGCGTGATCGCCCAGATGTAGGCCTGTTGCGGATCGTAGAACACGGTCTCCTTGCCGCTCTCGGGATCGACGCGGTAGACCTTCCCGTTCGGCGAGCTGCCGACATAGAGCGCGCCGCCGGAGAAGGTCACGGCGTAGATCTCCGGCTCGGGAGCGGTGAAGAGGACTTTCAGCTCCTCGCCGCGAAGGCGATAGACCTTGCCCTCATTGCCGGTGCCGAAGAAGCGGTCGCCGCTGGGCGCCACGGTCTGGGAGAGGACGAAGGGATCGGTGAAGGCGGCGATCTTCTTCATCGCCGGGGCGAGGCGAAGCTCGCCGCGGGAGGTGATGGCGAAGCCTTCCAGCTCGCCCGCCAGAAAGTCCTCGGCGAGCGTGACGCGCCAGAACTGCGGCGCTACAGCGAATGCATTCACGGCGATGAACGCCGCGATCAGCGGAACAAGACGGCGCATGGGGTTCCTTACTGTTCGAACGTCAGATTGAGGGCTGGACGTCGAGGTCGATCTTCAGGGCGCCGTCGACGATGTAGCCGAGGGGACGCGCCTGCTGCCCGGTGGCATGGTACTTCACCGGCGCCTGCGCTCCGTTCGACGTATCGGCAACAACCACGGCCCGCATCGACGGCGGGAGATTCGGCAGGTAGACGCCCGAGGTCACCGCTCCCTCGCCGTTCGAGTAGAGGGCGACGGAGAGGTCCGTGGACGGACGGAGGCGCTGCAGCACGGCCAGCACCTGCTCGAGCGTGCGCGGGTCGGGCGGCACGAGGGTGAAGTCGACGGCGTTCATGACCGAGCCACTGCCCACCAGCAGGTACGCCGGACCGGCCGGCTGATCGTCGGGGATCTTGACCTCGAAGGTCTCGACGAACGACTCGCCGCGGAACGGCTTGAGAACAGCGCGGACCTTGACGGTGTCGCCCGCCTCGATGCGGCCCTTCTCGGGCGTCACCAGCGAGGCTTCCATCAGCTTGGCGATGCGAAGGGCGTCGTCGTGATGGAGCTGAACCTTTACGCTCTCGACCTCGGCATCCCGGAACTCGTTCGAGAGGAGGTAGCCGGAGACGAGGGCGAGGTACGCCGGGATCGCCGAGCGCGCCTGCTGGCCGGCCCACCCTTCGCGCAGGCGGATCGGCTCGAAGCCCTTGATCTTGATCTCGCCGTCGAGGATGACCGTGCGCTCGCCAGCCGCGCGCTGGGAGCTGGCGACGACCGTGTCGGCGACCATGGCCAGGATCAGCGGCGACAGATGCGAGTGGCGGACGACGTTGACGCGGTAGGTCTTCGCCGGGCCGGAGCCGTTCATGGTCAGCTCGACCGGGATCATCCGCGCGTTCTCGCCCATCACGCCCATGATCCCGGCGGCGCGGTCCTGGCGCAGGGCGCCGACGATCTTGCCGGTGTTGGAGATCTTGAACGAGTTGGCGAGGCTGGGCATCACCGTGACGACCTCGGAGGTCGCCATGGGGAAGCTGATCGAGCCCATGTCCAGGAGCGGATGGCCGAAGGCGTAGACGCGGTCGCCGTCCACGTAGGTGACGGTGCCGCTGGGGACGACGTTGAAGTCGCCGTTGAGGAGCACCGCCCCGATCGGATCGCCGGGCTTGAAAGTGCTCTTGGCGTCGATGTCGGCGGTGGTGGAGGCGGACGTCGCGCCCGTCGGAACGGCCACGAAGCCCATGGAGTCGAAGTACGGGGTGAAGCGGCTGATCGTCTCCGGCGCGAAGGACGAGAGCGAGATCGGCAGGGAGATGCGCTTCGCGCCGCTCACTGAGCTCGCCGGCTGCGCGGAGAAACCGGCCATCATCTTCTCGAAGGCCGCCTCCGGCTTGCGGTCGGCGAGGGCCTTCAAGAGCTCGGCGCCGGACATGCGCGGCGCGGCGTCGGCCACGGTCGCGCCCGCGGGGGCGGAGCGGCTGGCGATCTTCAGCATCTCCTCGATCGGGGTGATGCCGGCGATCGGCTCCTTGGCGAACTGCCAGGAGTATGCGAGCGCGCCGATGACCTTCCCGTCGATGAAGATCGGCGATCCGCTCATGCCGGCGATGACGCCGCCGCGCTGGATCACCGGGTGGTCGACCTTGGCCAGGATCAGGTTCTGGTCCGGCGCGATGTTGCGCAGCACGCCCAGGATCTCGACGTCGAACTTCTCGAGCGTCGTCCCCTCGAAGGCGGTGATGCCGTACCCCTTCATCCCCTTCTGGACCTCGGAGAGAGGCATCCGCTCGGCAGCGGAGACGGTGGAGACACCGAGCACAGCGAGGGCGACCAGGAGGATCAGCTTTCGGGTGAGCACGTTCGCATTAACCACGGGTTGACCGACTCCATTTCGCGTGCCAGTGGAGGGGGGGGGGGGGGGGGGGGG
>JBIOTX010000282.1:0-8608 GCA_044866315.1 Thermoanaerobaculia bacterium
GTCCACGCTGACCAGTTGCTTGCGGATCGAGCCGAGGATGCGCGCGTCGGTGGCGGCGGCGAGGTCGACGAGCTTCTGGCGCTCCTTGTAGCCGTTGAAGGCGATCACGAAGCGGTCGATGCGGAACGCCACCGCCCGCCCCAGGTACTTGTCCTCGGCGGTGAAGTTGTCCTCGCCCAGGTTCGGGATGGGGTCGAGGAGCTTGCCGTTGCGGACGTAGAGCGCGCGGTAGGCGTCGAGGATCTTCGCGGCGGTGGCCTTGTTCGCGGCGGGGATGATCAGGCCTTCCATGATGTCGCCGCCGATGTTGAAGCTGGCCTGGAAGGAGTTGCCGAGGATGGCCTGGCCGAAGCCCTTGTCGGCGGAGTAGCGCTCGCTGTTCGGGACCCGCGTGTCGATCGGGAAGAAGTGGAACACGGCCGGCTTGGCGGGCGCGGGCGGCATGCGCTCGGCCACGAACGACGCCAGCGTCGTCAGCGCCTCGTAGGCGTTGCGCGCGCCGCCGGTGACGCGGACGTAGAACGGGCCGCGCCAGAGGTGCACGGCGAACTTGCTCACGTAGGCCTCGTTCTCGATGGGGATGAAGCGGCGCGCCGCCTCCTTGCGCATCGAGTAGGCCCCAAAGGCCTTGACGAAGTCGGGGAAGCGGAAGATCTCGACGATGGCGAAGCCGCCGCTGCCGTCGAGGGCGGCGTACTTGCCGGCGGTGACGTCGACCACCTCGTAATGGGCGAAGTGCTGCCCGTCCGGCCCGAGGTAGGTGCCGATGCGCTCGCCGGGCACGACGGCCGGGTCTTCCTCGAGCCGCCAGCCCTTGGCCTCCTCGTGGCGGGGGAGGAACTGCAGGCTGGGCGAGTCGATGAGGGTGAAGTCGACCGGCGGGTCCGCCGGCCGCACCGTGGCCGGCGCCTTCTTGGCGCTGCCGCCGCAGGCCAGGGCCAGGACAGCGATCAGGCCGAGAGCGAGCGCAGAAACTCGAGCGTCACGCGGACGCCCGCGCCGCTCGCGCCGCGCGTCTCCCGCGCGTTCTCGCTCTCCGCGTATGCCGTCCCCGCAATGTCCAGATGTGCCCATGACGGACAATCGACGAACTCCTTCAGAAAAATGGCCGCCGTGTTCGCGCCGGCCCAGCGGCCGCCGCTGTTCTTCATGTCCGCCCATTCGCTGCGGATCAGCTCCTTGTACTCGTCCCAGAGCGGCATGCGCCAGACCCGATCGCCCACGCGCTCTCCTGCCTCAATCAACTTCCGAGCCAGCTCATCGTCACTGGAGTACAGGCCGGCTGCCTCGCTGCCGAGGGCGACTACGCAGGCCCCCGTGAGCGTAGCGTAGTCGAGGATGTGGTCCGGCTCCCGCTCCGACGCGTAATGCAGCGCGTCCGCCAGGATCATCCGCCCCTCGGCATCCGTATTCACGACTTCCACGGTCTTGCCGTTCATCATGGTGATGATCTCGCCCGGCTTGTAGGCGCTGCCGCTGGGGAGGTTCTCCGTGGCCGCGAAGATGCCGGTGATCTTGACCGGCAGCGCGAGCTTCGCCACCGCCTCCATCACCCCCACCACCGCCGCCGCCCCGCACATGTCGAACTTCATCTCCTCCATCTTCTCCGCGGGCTTGATGGAGATGCCGCCGGAGTCGAAGGTGATGCCCTTGCCGACCAGGGCCACGTGCTTCTTGGCGCGCTTGCCCGAGTACTCCATGACCACGAAGCGGGGCTCGAGATCGGAGCCGCGGTTGACGGCGATGAGGCCGCCCATCTTCATGCGCTCGATCTCGCGCAGGCCGTAGACCGTGCACTTCACGCCGACGGCCTTGCAGACCTCCGCCGCCCGATCGGCCAGTCGCTCGGGGGTCATCACGTTCGCCGGTGTGTTGCCGAGGTCGCGCGTGGTGGTGATCCCGTCGTGCAGGGCGTGGGCGAGCTCGCTCAGCTCCCTGGCCCGCTTCGGCGCGATCGACTCCGGCGCGATTACCATCGCGTCGATGGCGATCCGCGGCTGATCCTTCTTGACGGTGATGTACGCGTCGTACTTGTAGTCGCTCTGGGAGAGGTGATCGGCGACGAAGAGCGCCGTTTGCTCATCGTCGAAATTCGGCAGCGCGTACGGGAAGAGCACGGCGATCTTGGCGTCGCGCAGCTTCTTCGCCGTCCGCCCGGCCGTGGCCAGCGCGGCCCGGACGTTGCGCTGAGTCAGCTTGTCCGCGCTCCCGAGCCCGATCAGCGAGAGCTTGCGCGGCTCGCCGTTGAGGATGGTGAGCACCTCCTCCGACCGCCCCTCGAACTTCGCGTCCCGCACCGCCTTCCGCACGTACTCCGGCAGAGGGAGCCCGTCCCGCGCGCCCTCGGCGAGCAGGACGAACAGGTGATCGAGCTTCGATAGTTTGGGATCGCGAACGATGTCTACGTGCATGGCGCGCGGGATTGTAGCGGTTTGGGATGGAAGGAGGCAGTTACGTTCAGAGGACGAAGGGCTCGTGGAACGGTGGGATCTCCCGCGTGGGCGGATGCTGCGGTGCGAACAGGAGGTGGAACCGGAGGTACTCGTAGGGATCCATGGTGTTGAACTGCCGAACCTGCTCCAGAGCGGCGACGTCTGCCTCAGTGGTCGTCACGTCGCGCTCCAGATCGAGCATCTCAACGCGCTCGTTCGATCGCATGCCACAGTTCTAACATGCCGCAGCGCTCGAAGTAGTCCCTGACGATCTTCTTGTCGACGCCGGGCAGGGAGAGCAGCAGGCGGATGTCCTCGCCCTCGAACAGGGCGCGCGGCGGGTTGTTCTTGATGGCGATGACTTTCATCATCGCCAGGTGCTCGGGGCTGGCCACGGGAAGCGTCACGTCATTGACGATCGGCTTCACCACCGAGCTCGCGAAGATCCGGTCGGCCGTCACCCCATCGACATACATGAAGTCCAGACGGCCGAAGTGCTGATCGGGATGCAGATGATTCGAGTAACCCTCGGAGATGTGCAGCGTCTCGTAGCCCTGCGATTGGGCAAATGAGATCACTGCGCTCTGCTGCTGGAGGTCCACGGCGATGTCCGCGTCTTTCGTGAACCGCGAGCGCCCCCACGCCTGCATGGCCAGCCCGCCGATCACCGCGTAGCGGATCCCTTCCCGCTCGAAAAAATCGCGCCACGTCCGCAGGACCTCGTCGAATTGCATGGCCTCGACCGAGGATACCTCGGCGGCGCATACAATCTGGCCAAACTCATGCACAAGGCGGTCTTTTGATGCCGTATCGAATCCTGGTCATTGACGACGAAACGGGGATCCGCGAGGCCATTCGCATGACCCTCGAGTACGAGGGCTACAAGATCGACGAGGCGCGCTCGGGGAACGAGGGCCTGGACAAGGCCGCCAAGGTCCCGTACGACGCGATCCTGCTCGACATCAAGATGCCGGTCCTCGACGGCATCGAGGTGCTGGAGAACCTCAAGGAACAGAAGATCGCCTCGCCGGTGGTGATGGTCTCGGGGCACGGCGACGTGCACACGGCCGTCGAATGCACCAAGCGCGGGGCGTACGACTTCCTGGAGAAGCCGCTGAACCGGGACAAGCTGCTGCTCACGGTCCGCAACGCCGTCCGGCAGCGCTCGCTCGAAGAAGAGAACACCGAGCTCAAAGAGAAGGCCGAGAAGGAATACCAGCTCGTCGGGGGCTCATCGGTGATGAACGAGCTGAAGTCGCAGATCGAGCGCGCCGCGCCGACGAAGGCGACGGTGCTGATCACCGGCGAGTCCGGCACGGGCAAGGAGCTGGTGGCGCGGGAGATCCACCGCCGCTCCTCGCGCGCGAACCGGCCGTTCATCCAGGTCAACTGCGCGGCCATCCCCAACGAGCTGATCGAGTCGGAGCTGTTCGGGCACAAGAAGGGCTCGTTCACCGGCGCCGTGCGCGACCAGGTCGGCAAGTTCGTGGCCGCCGACGAGGGGACGATCTTCCTCGACGAGATCGGCGATATGTCCTCGGGCGCGCAGGCGAAGGTGCTGCGCGTGCTGCAGGAAGGGGAGGTGGAGCCCGTCGGCTCGGCGACGGTGGTGAAGGTGGACGTGCGCGTGATCGCGGCCACGAACAAGAACCTCGAGGAGGAGATCCGCAACGGCCGCTTCCGCGAGGACCTCTACTACCGCCTGAACGTGATCCCGATGCGCACGCCGCCGCTGCGCGAGCGCCGCGAGGACGTTTCCATCCTGGCCCAGCACTTCGCCCAGCTGTTCTCCCAGGAGCACAACTATCACCCGAAGAAATTCACGGACTCGGCGCTCAAGGCCCTGGGCGACGCGCCGTGGCGGGGCAACGTCCGCGAGCTGCGGAACATGATCGAGCGGCTGGTGATCATGGTCCCGGCGGAGAAGATCGACATCACCGACCTGCCGGCGGAGTTCTTCCGCACGCCGACGGACATCATCAGCTCCGCCCTCCGCCTGTCGACGCTGCAGGAGTTCAAGGACGAGGCGGAGAAGGCCTTCATCATCGCCAAGCTCCGCGAGCACGGCTGGAACGTCTCCAAGACCGCGGAGGCGATCGATACGCCGCGCTCGAATCTCTACAAGAAGATCGAGCAGTACAACATCAAGCGCGAAGCCGGCGCGGGAGTGACGGTCGGGGATGAGGCCGACGGCCTCTAACGGCGCGCGCCCGATCGGCGTGTTCGACTCGGGCGTCGGCGGGCTCACGGTCTTCCGGGAGATCGTCCGCGCCCTCCCGCGCGAGCCGCTGGTCTACCTCGGCGACTCCGCGCGCGTGCCGTACGGGACGAAGTCGCCGCAGACGGTCATCCGCTATGCCCTCGAGGCCGCGCATCACCTCATGAGCCGGAACGTGAAGATGCTCGTCGTGGCCTGCAACACGGCCACGGCGGCCGCGCTGCCGGCGCTGCGCGAGGCGCTGCCGATCCCGGTCATCGGCGTGGTCGAGCCGGGGGCGCGGGCGGCGGTGGAGCGCACGTCCGGGGTGGTCGGGGTCATCGCCACCGAGGGAACGGTCAAGGCGAAGGCATATACGAAGGCGATCCGGGCCCTCGATCCGGACATCGAGGTGATCGAGTCCGCCGCCCCGCTGTTCGTCCCGCTGGCGGAGGAAGGGTGGGCGAACACGCATGTGGCCCGCGAGGTGGCGGAGATCTACCTCGAGCCGCTGATCGACCACGGCATCGACACGCTCGTCCTCGGCTGCACGCACTACCCGATCCTGCGCGGCACGATCGAGCAAGTGGTGGGGGAGGGCGTGCAGATCGTCGACAGCGCCGAGACGACCGCGTTGGCGGTGCGGGAGATCCTCGGACGGTCGCGGGGGATGGACGACCCGCCGCACCAGTTCCTGGTCACGGACGCGGAGGAGCGCTTCCGCAGGATCGCCGGGGAGTTCCTGGAGCAGGAGATCGAGCACCTGGAGCTGGTGTCGTTGTAGGTAGCCAGTAGCCAGTAGCCCCACTGGCAACTGGCTACTGGGAACCGGCTACCAAAGAAGTGGCCCCGGGATCCCTTGTCTCCCGGGGCCTTTCTCAGCGCGTTGACAGCCACAAGGGGGCATCCGCACCAAAATTGTGCCACGGCGGTTCATCGCCCCGTCGCAACCCGGCTCCTGCGCGTTGACATCTGCGATGAAGCATTCGCGCTGGAACCGCTGTCTCCGCGGGTCATCGCCCCACATCGACCACGGCCTCGGCGCGTTGACATCTGCGATGAAGCATTCGCGCCGACTCCGTCGTCTCGGCAGCCCATCGCGCTGCCTCGACCACGACTCCGGTGCGTTGACATCTGCGATGAAGCATTCGCACCGGACTCGTCGCCTCAGTGGCCCTTCGCGCCACCGCGGCCGGCCTCAACACGTTGACATCTGCGAGGGAGCGTTCGTGTTGATTCCGTTGCCTCGAGAACCTATCGCGTCCTTCTCGGCTCCCTCAACCCGTTGACATCTGCGATAGAGCATTCAGGCTGAGGTGAGCGTCAATGTAGGCTCGCCTCTCACGCCGCGCAAGGCCTTTTGCTGTTAACTTTTTTGATGGTTTTCCGCAGCTTTCCACAGCCCCATGCACACGCTTCTGAGCAACGCCAATGAACGCCTGACGCTGCAACGAAATCGGCAGAGACTGTCTGTCGAATCCTCATTCTTATTCGGGATTACTTCCCGGCGGCGCGCCTCATCCCCAGATCGACGATGCGCTGGATGAGCTGCGGATACGACATCCCCGCCTCTTCCGCGGCCGAGGCGAACTCCTCGCTCCGGGCGATCTCGGGATTCGGGTTCGCCTCGAGGAAGTAGAGCTTGCCGTCGGCGGCGAGGCGGTAGTCGATGCGGTTGTAGCCGTCGAGGTCGAGGATGCGGGCGATGCGGCGGGTGGTCTTGGTGATGTGCTCGCGCAGCGCGTCCTCCAGGTCGTCGGCGTGCTGCTGATAGATGCCGCGGCGGCGCTGGTAGTCGGGGTTGTGTTTGACGTGCGCGGTGGCGATCGGGACCGCGCCGCGGGGCATGTTCTCGAAGACCAGCTCCCACACCGGCAGCACGTCCACGCGCGTGTTCCCCACGGTGCCGACGTAGAACTCGCGGCCGTCGATGTACTGCTCGGCGATCGCGTCCGCGCCGTTGCGCTCGTGGATGAAGGCGACGCGCTCGCGCAGCTTCTCATCCGAGTCGACGATGGAGGCTTGGGAGATGCCCAGGGAGGCCTCGTGCACCAGGCTCTTCACGATCAGCGGGAAGTCCAGGGACTTCGGGCGGTACACGCGCCGGCCGCGGGGGAAGACGGCGAACTTCGGGACCATGAGATGGTGATAGGCGAGGAGCTTCTTCGAGAGGGCCTTGTCCCGGGCGAGCATGAGGCCGCGCGGGTGGCAGCCGGTGTAGGCCACCTGCATCAGCTCGAGGAAGCTGACCACGTGGTAGTCGAAGTCCTGGCGTCCCAGGAACTCCTCGAGCAGGTTGAAGCAGATGTCGGGCTTCCACTGCTCGATGGCGTTGCGGATCGGGGCCAGCTCGTCGGCGACGCCGAGGGGCTGGACCTCGTGGCCGAGCTCGCGCAGGGTGTTCACCACGTCGTACTCGGTCTTCCACTTGTACGCCTCGGCCTCGCTGACGCCCTCCAGGCTGTCGGGCGGCACCATCGACGGGTGCATCAGGACGACCACGCGCAACTTCCGCTTCATAGGGCGAACCAGTTGCGCCGGCTGTAGTGAAACTCCATCGTCTTCACGGTCAGCAGCACTGCGAAATCCATCTTCAGCTTTCTCTCCGGCCCCGCCGCGCGCAGCTTGAGCTCGCGGCTGCGGCCGATCATGTCCTTGAGCACCTGTTCGAGGGTGAACTGGAACTCGCCCGTCCAGTTCGACACGAGCTTGCGGATCTCGGCGCGGTTGCGGCGCAGGAAGTGGGAGGCGGTCTCGTTGCCGGCGTGCTTCGGGTCGTCGGAGAAGAGGCGCCGCAGATCGCCGTCGTAGATGTCGGGATAGCTGACCGTGTAGCGCGAGCGCTTGTCGGCGTAGTACTCGCGCAGGGTCATGTTCAGGGTGGCCAGGGACTCGCGCCGCTCGCGGCTGCGCCGGCGCGGCGGCTTCCCGCGCAGGCGGTCGACCAGGTCGTCGACGTACTCGAGCTTCCGGAGCGCGGGCCAGCCGGCGTACTTTTTCTTCCAGCCCGCGCCGCGCGAGCCGACGATGACCGCGAACGTCTCCGCGAAGTCCTCGGCCGGATGGCTCTGGGCGTAGTAGAGGCGGAGATGGAGCACGAAGCGCCGGCTGGCCGGGTTCGGCCGGTAGTGCTCGGGATAGGGCTGCGAGCGATTGCCGAACAGCTCCCGCCAGCGCCGCTCCCGCCACAGGCCGTAGGCGAGGTCGAAGGCGTGCCCGCACTCGTGCCGGAGGATCTGCATCATCTCCGGCCGCGTCCCGCCCTCCACCTCCAGCATCTGCCTCCGCTCCAGGGCCATGAGCCGCGGGTGGGCGAGGTAGAACGGGACGGCGATGCCGGGCACGGCGTCCGGCACGAACCATTCCGAGGAGAGCCAGGCGTGCGGACGGAAGATCAGCTCGCGCCGGGCCAGCTCGGCGTACAGGTCTTCCAGGCACTCCTCGATCCACGTGCCCTCGATGCGCAGGCCGAGGTCGCGCAGACGGATATCGAGCAGCTGCGGGTCGGGGAGCTTTGCCCACTTGTACGTCGGCACCGGAGGGATGCTATCTCGCTTTGGAGTGCGGCGGCAGTGCCGCCGCTTTCAAAGCGGCGGCGAAGCCGCCGCACTCCAAATCACCAGACCACGCACCGCTTCTCCGCCGGCCGCACCATGGCCGCCTCCGGCTGACAGCCGAACGCCTTCGCGAACTCGGGCATGTTCGAGAGCGGGCCGATGACGCGGTACTTGCCGGTCGGGTGCGGGCCGCGCTGGACCATCAGCCGCTGGGTCTCCGGGCGTAGCTCGTCGCCGCGGAACTGGCCCCAGGCGATGAAGAACTGCTGGTCCGGCGTGAAGCCGTCGACGGTCGGCGCGGGCGTCTTCTGCTGGGCCTTCTGGAAGCCGAGGTAGGCGATCTTCGCGCCGGCGAGGTCGCCGATCGACTCGCCGAGGACGAGCTTGCCGTTGTGGTGGATGCCGGGCTCGATGAAGTAGCC
>JBIOTX010000283.1:0-3398 GCA_044866315.1 Thermoanaerobaculia bacterium
CGCTGATCCAGGCGATGGCCAAGAGGGCCACGAACAGCGCGGCGTGCACGGCGAGGCTCATCCAGAGCGGCGCGTCGTACTGGAGCGTCATCGCCGCGATGGAGGCGAAGGCGATGGCGATGACGGCGAGCATCGGCTTTCGCCGTGAGATCGCGTAGGCCATCACCACCACCAGCAGCGCGAGCATGGCGCCGAGGAGCGTTGCGTAGCGACTCGGCTCGCGGATGGCGAAGCCGATGAAGGCGAAGAAGAGCAGCCCGGCCGTGTAGTCGGCGAACGTGGGGATGCGGAAGCCGGCGGCGAGATAGAAGGCCACGAAGCCCGCCAGCCAGACCAGCGACCAGGGCCAGGACGCGCGCGTGTACGAGGCGGCCAGCCAGATGAAGAACGTGACCAGCGTTGCCAGTCCGCCGAGGGCGTGCAGCCACTGAGGGCCGCGGAGCATGGCGATGGCGCCGAGGCCGGCTGTCATCAACAAGAGGAACCCGAACAGCACGTTGTAGCGCGCGCCGTACTCCGGAACGATGGCGGTGAAGAACGCGAACAGCAGCGGCAGCACCGCGGCGCCGGCAGCGATCCAGCGGAACGCGGGCTGCTTCCGATCCTCGCGCGAGGGCCAGAGCGAGCTCGCGCCGATGACCGCGAAGAGAACGAAGATCGAAGCCGCGAGCGGAAGCTGTCCCGTGTTCAGGAACCGCTCGACCCAGGCCCACTGGTAGAAGAACGTGAGCGCGACGCTGAGCGCCGTCAGCAGCGGCCAGCGCTTCCGGAACGCGATCCAGGAGATCCCGCCGTTCAGTAGCAGGAGGTACGAGAACAGCGCGACCGGACGGTTCTCGCCGGACGACAGCAGCGCCGGCGTGGCGAAGCCGCCGATCAGACCGAGGAGGGCGATGAAGACCGAGTCGCGTCGCGTCGACAGAAACACCGCCGCCGCGGTCACGAGCAGCATCCCGAAGAACACCGCGCCCGCCGGCCAGAGCTGCCAGCGCGCATGCATGGCGAAGAGCGTCGCGTAGAGAATGGCGATCCCGGCCCCGTCCATCGCGTTCGCGGTGAAGCGATAGTTCCGCGCCACCCGCATCTCGCACACGATCAGAAGGGCGATGCCCGAGATCAGCCCGATCCCCGCGCGAATCGGCGGACGCAGCCATCCGTGGTCGACCGAGTACTTGAACAGGAACACCGCCGCCAGCACGAGCGCGATCCCGGCGATCCAGGAGAAGAGCTTGATGCCGACCAGGTTCTCCCAGTCGATGTTCCACGAGCGCGCGGGCGCGGCCACCGGTGTTGGCGCGGGCTGCGGAGGCGGCGGTGGCGGCACAGGCCTTGGCGGCTCCGCCACCGGCGGAGCCACACTGGCTACTGGCAACTGGCCACTGGCAGCGGCGCGCAAGCGCCGCACCTCGCTCCTCGCCTGCGCCGCGATGATCAGCGCGATGACCGCGAGGACGAAGGCGAGGAACGAGAACACGCGAAACCTATGTCACTTCCCTGTGGGCGAGGATCTTCTCCCGCCCGGTCAGGTACAACAGGATGATCAGGATGGCGAAGGGAATCAGCGAGAGCGCGTCCGACAGCGGTCCGGTCTGGAAGAAGTTCTTTTCCGCGAACCTGCCGATCGCCGCGTTGAAGCCCTCCAGCTGCGGGAGGGCCGCCACGGCGGCGATGATGATGCCGGCGATCGCTCCTCCGGCGATGTAGCCGGACGCCATGAGCACGCCGGGACTCTTGTCGCCCTCGGCCACGAGCTGCTCTTCGGAGAGGTTCTTCCCGGCGTACTTCTTGGCGATCCACTTGTCGACCGCCCAGCGCACCATGCCGCCGACGAGGATCGGCGACGACGACGACAGCGGCAGGTACACGCCGACCGCGAACGCCAGGGAGGGGATGCCGGAGAGCTCGAGCACGATGGCGATCATCACGCCCAGGAGCACCAGGCCCCACGGCAGCTCGCCGCCGAGGATGCCCTTGATGATGTACGACATCAGCGTGGCTTTGGGAGCGTCGAACTTCTTCACGTTCTGCCCGTTGGCGAGCTTGTCGACCCTGCCGTTGATGCCGGGATCCACGTAGTACACCGGCCTGCCGGCGTCGTCGACGAGGTACTTCTCGGCATTGCCGCCGGCGGGATCGTTGCGGAACCAGACGTTGTATTCCTTCGTGTCCCGGGCGCCGCTGAACGTTTTGCTGGCGGTCTCCCGGCCGTGGTAGTCCTTCGGATTCACCGGCTCGCCCGCCCTCCAATTCCCTGCGCTGACGCCGGGCTGGCTCGTGCCGACGGGCACGTAGACGGTGGCCGTCTTGTTGAGGAACAGGAGCAGCGGTCCGAGCACGATGGCCGAGGCCAGCGCGCCGATGAGGATGGCGATCTGCTGCGACTTCGGCGTCGCGCCGACGAGGAAGCCGGTCTTGAGATCCTGGGAGGTCGTGCCGCCGTTCGACGAAGCGATACAAACGATCGCCCCGATCGAGAGGGCGGTCACGAAGTAGTTGCTCCCTGTCCAGCCCAGAACCACGAAACAGAGGCAGGTCAGGAGCAGGGTGGCCACGGTCATGCCGGAGATCGGGTTCGAGGACGAGCCGATCTCACCGGTGAGGCGCGAGGAGACGGTGACGAAGAGGAAGCCGAAGACGACGATCAGGATCGCCGCGACCACGCGTGCGGCGATGCCGGTGCCGCCCACATACAGCGGGTTCGAGAAGGCGATCACCACGATCAGGGCGATGATGCCGATGAGCACGACCTTCATCGACAGATCGCGGTCGGTCCGGGGCGTGACCGCCGTGTCATCGACCGCCTTCGTCGCGGAGAGATCGCGCAGGCCGCCCTTGATGCCGTGCCAGATGATCGGCAGGGACTTGAACACGCTGATGATGCCGCCCGCGGCCACCGCGCCCGCGCCGATGTAGAGCACGTAGGCGTTGCGGATGTCGCCCGGGCCCATGTCCTTGATCAGCATGGTGGTCTCGGGCGCGAGCGGCGTCGGCAGCATCGACCCGAAGAACTTGATCATCGGGATGAGCACGAGGTAGGCGAGCACGCCGCCGGCGCACATAATCGCGGCGATGCGCGGGCCGATGATGTAGCCGACGCCGAGGAGCTCCGGCGAGACTTCCACCGAGACCGAGGCCGTGTTGAACGGCGGGCCGAACACCTTCGTCGGCGCGTCTTTCCATCCCCGGAGGGCGATGTTGAGCGTCTTGTACAGCAGGCCGATGCCGAAGCCGGTGAAGATGGTCTTGGCGCCGATCTTCGCCCCGCCGAGGGCCTCCTGCTCGCGCTTGGCCTCCTCCGAGGCGGCGGCCTGCGACTCGTCGCTGGCCCCGGCCTTGAGCACTTCCGCGCAGGCCGTGCCCTCGGGGTACTTGAGGACGCCGTGCTGGGCGACGATCAG
>JBIOTX010000284.1:0-5057 GCA_044866315.1 Thermoanaerobaculia bacterium
CCGAGAGTTTCTTATCAGCGGCAATCTTCGTCAACAAATCCGGAACGAGGCGCTCGCTGAAGCCCGCCGCCACCCCGACAATAAAAAGAGCGTTCCCGTTGCCGACGAATGCACCAAGAGCAAAATCGGATCGGGCGGCTGCCACGATAATGACTCCGAATAAGACGCCGAGCACGATGCGAATCGATCCCTGCATGATGACTTGCCCTGTCGGCAGGAATCGACGGATTTCCATGTCGGCCGAGCGCTGCAGCACAGAGATCGTGGCGCCGATGATTCCACCGATGCAACCAAGCAAAAGATCTGTATCTTGCACCACTCGCACCAAAAGAAACGATGCCGCGACGCCAGCAAGCACCGCTGCGATCAGACTCGCAGACAGGTATCGTCCGCGCATGCGCGCCGCGTGCTTCAGCTCGATGAAGTCTTTTGACGCAACAAAAGCCTCGCTGGGTTGTACAGGCGTGGTGCGCTGTAGCCCAAGCGTCAGTTCGGTTCCCAAGATCGGAGCCAGTGCCGTCACGTCCAATTTGCGGAGAGACGCGACAGCCAGCTGTTGCAGTCGATGGAATTCCGTCAGTAACGGAGCAGTACTATCCGGTGGAGAGGGATAGTCGCACAACAGTCGACCATTTTTATCGATGAACACCACCCAATCGTTGGATGAACCAAACACGGTATCGATCGGCCCTTTGCTGTCAATGAAGTCGTCTACTGCCTTGAAGGGTTTTTTCAGGTCGGCGCCTTCGGATAAATTCAATGCTTCGGCAAGCGCAGCACCAATGAGTCCATTGATTTCGTGGCGATAGGCAGCATTGAGCTGGGCGGTCGACCTGGACGTTACCCGGTAAAACTCCGCTAAAGCTGTATTGGCGGCGCCATCAAGATTCTCCCAGAAGTAGATACCACCCTTGGGAGTCGTAAACACAATCGCCTTTTCATATTGAAGCAGGATGTCGGCGACGACCAAGCCGCCGATTACGTCGCCGATATTGATTGTCGAGTAGTCTTCTGGTTCATTTCGCCCTGGTGGGGGAACTGTTGATGGTGGTTCATCGGTTGGTGGTGGCGCCGCTGCTGCTGCTGGCGGTGCCGGTGTTTCCGCCGGCGGTGTTGATGCCTCCGCTGGCGGTGCCGGTGTTGTCGGCGATACGGATTCAGACACCGGGGCGGCTTTATCTCCTTCGGCGGACACGTGAAGGATGCCATTGTCATCCATTGCGCCAGTATACCCCCGCACCGCCTCGTTGTGTTCAACACAACCATGTGTGCCGAGTGCCGAGTCGCATCGGGTTTATGCGATAAATACCGCTTCGTAACACGGGTATGCCGGAGGCTCGGTCCGGGGCGGCGCGGCACTGATCGCGGAGCCGCTGGCGGGGCCGGTGAAGCAACTACCGCGGCGGGCGGAGGGGGCGCGGTGATGATTGCAGCATGAACATGGCTGGCGCGATCCGTCCGCCCGCTCGGCGAACGACGCGCGTGCCTGGACGAACGACGCGTGATGCTGCAAGCAGCACCGGCGACCGTACGCGTACGATGCGCATGGCTGGCGCGATCCGTCCGCCCGCTCGGCGAACGACGCGCGTGCCTGGACGAATGACGCGTGACGCTGCAAGCAGCACCGGCGACCGTACGCGTACGATGCGCATGGCTGGGTGAATCAGTCGCAACGGAAGCTCTACGACGCGGATCGCGAATTTTGGCAACCGCCGCGCTGGCGCAACGCAACGGGCGGCTTCGGCCAGCGCGAACTGTGCTCCACGGAGGACGCAAACGGCTCCAAAAACCTGCAGTTTTGATCCCGCGAGGCCCGTCGCGTCATTCGGGCAGCAACGAGTCTCATTCCCACAGCCTGCGAACTGCTTCCAGCAGGAGTCAAACTGCTATTCGTACGGACGCAAATGATTCCCGCAGCATCGCGCACCGTAGGGCTACCGTCGCACTTGCTGGGAATGGAAACACTTTCGCTGGCGTAACCTGGCAACCGGCTACTGTTCACCCCATCCTCCCCTCCAACTCCTCCCTCCTCGCCCGACTCACGCTCAACTCCGTCCCGTCCTTCAGCCTTACCGCATACGCGCCGCCCGAGCCACGCAGAAGGACGTCCACGCGGTCTAACCGGACGATGACGGAGCGATGCACGCGCAAAAAGTGCTGCGGGTCGAGGCGCTCCTCCAAATCCTGCATGCGCTCGCGCACGGTGAACGTGCGCTCGCCCACGTGCAGCTCTGCATACGGCCCGCTGGCGGTGATGTAGTCGATCTTCTCCACGGGCACGACGCGCATCTGCCCGCGCATCTCCACCGGGATGCGTTGGAGATAGCGGGTGGGCGGGGGAGCGGAAGGCTCGGGTTTTTCGAGGAGGGAAAGCAGGCGCCGGGTCATCCGCTCGACATCCTGCAGCTCGATGGCTTTGCGCGCCCTGCGGAAGGCCTCGGAGAAGCGCTCGTCGTCGAAGGGCTTGACCAGGTAGTCGACGGCGGCGAGGTCGAAGGCTTTGAGGGCGTACTGGTCGAAGGCGGTGGTGAAGATGGTCGCCGGCATGCCCTCGGGCAAGAGGGCCTCGACGACTTCCACGCCGGTGCGGCCGGGCATCTGGACGTCGAGGAAGACCAGGTCGGGTCTGAGGCGGCGGATGGCCTCGACGGCGTCGTCGCCGTTTTCGGCGGTGCCGACGATGTCGACGTTCTCCTCGTGCCCGAGGCGGTCGGCGATGTGGTCGCGGGCCAGGGGCTCGTCGTCGATGATCATGACCCGCAGCGGCCTCTGGTCCATCACGTGTGGAACGGCAGCGCGATCTCGGCGACCGTTCCTCCCTCCGGGGGCGAGGTCAGGGTGAGGGTCCCGGCGCTGCCGTACAGCTGCTCGAGGCGCGCGCGGGTGTTGGCGAGGCCGACGCCGGCGCGGGCGGCGTCGTTGAGGCCCGGGCCGTTGTCGCGCACGGTGAGGACGAGGCGGTCGTCGCGACGCTCGGAGGCGATGGTGATGCGGCCCTCTTCCTTGGTCCGGCTGACGCCGTGCTCGAGGGCGTTCTCGACGAGGGGCTGCAGGATGAGGTTGGGGACGCGCGCGTCGAGGGTGGCGGGATCGATGCGCCGCTCGATCTTCAGCCGGCCGGGGAAGCGGATCTCCATGATCTCGATGTAGCGGCCGAGGAAGTCGAGCTCGTCGCGGAGCGGCACCTCGTCGGTGGCGTGGGCGTCGGTGGTGTGGCGGAGCAGCTCGGAAAGGCGCGCGATCATGCGCCGCACGCCGGCCGGGTCGCGCTCGACCATGGCCGAGACGGCGTGCAGGGTGTTGAACAGAAAGTGCGGGTTCATCTGCATCCGCAGCGCGTCCAGCCGGGCCTCGGCGAGTTGGGCCTGCAGTCGGGCCGCATGGGCCTGCTGCTGCCGCGTCCTGAGAAAGTACTCGCGCGCGAAGCCGGCCGCGAGGATGGCGAAGTAGAAGAGGAGCTGGGGCACGAAGCGGAAGGAGGCGATCTCCCGCCGCGGGCGGAACGGCCTCCGGCGGATGGCGGCGCTCTCGAAGAGCTGATCGCGGGCGACGGCCAGGAGCAGGTAGACGACGATGGACACGACGATCCCGACGGCGACGAGCAATAGGATCCGCCACAGCAGGGCCCGCCGCTCCAACCCAATCCGGCTGCCGAGGACGAAGATTGCCGGAGTCAGCAGCGCCCAGACGAACGACTCGATGAAGGCGAGCAGAACCGGTCCGGCGGGGGACATGCCCCGGAAGCCGAAGCCGCGCGGGTCGAGGAGGCGGCTAGCCGCGGAGAGGATGGCCAGGAAGGTCCAGAAGGCGAAGATGGCGACGTAGTCGCGGGTGCCGAGGCGAACTGTCACAACAGGGCCTCACGGTGCGCGCTCCATGCCGTGCTCGTGCAGTTCATGACAGCGGAGTGCCGTTCGTGATTCGGCGAGAAGAGCGCGCGCCGGCGATTGTTTGGATAGGCACCTAACGGAAAGGAACCAAGGATGAACAGGAAACTCGCAGCAGTCGCAGCAGTGGTCACGCTCACCTCGACGCTCGCATTCGCTGCCCCGCACCAGGGGCACGGCGGCCGCGGCGGCCGTCACGGCAAGGCCGACTTCGCCGAGAAGTTCGCGCAGAAGCTGAACCTCACCGACGCCCAGAAGGCGCAGATCAAGCAGATTCACCTCAGCAGCCGGGAGCAGAACAAGGTGTTCTTCGAGCAGTCCCGGGCCACGCGCAAGGCGCTCCGCGAGGCGCGCCAGGCGAATGACACGGCCCGGCTCGAGCAGCTGAAGGCCACCATGGAGGCCGACCGCGTCCGCTTCAAGCAGATCCGCGAGGCCGAGATGGCTCAGGTGCTGGGCGTCCTCACGCCCGAGCAGCGCGCGCAGTTCGAGGCCCTGAAGGCCGAGCACAAGGCGCACCGCGGCCAGCGCGACTGAACGCACAAGCTTCCGCTCGTCGAAGGGAGGCCTCCGGGCCTCCCTTTTTTCCAGGAGCAAAGACATGACTAAGAAAAAAGGACTGATCGTCGCCGCCCTGGTGGCCATCCTCGCCCTCGCCGCCGTGCTCGTGCACCGCAGCGCGCTCGCGCGCGAGACCCCCACCTATCGCTTCGCCGCCGTCGAGCGCGGCGACGTGGAGGCCAGCGTCTCCGCCACGGGCACGCTCAGCGCCGTCCGCACGGTCTCGGTCGGGACTCAGGTCTCCGGCCAGATCGCGGAGCTCTTCGTCGACTTCAACGACAAGGTGAAGAAGGGCCAGCTCCTGGCGCGCATCGACCCGACCCTGCAGGAGCAGTCCGTGACCGACGCCTACGCCGCGCTCGAGCGCGCGCAGGCCCAGGCGCTGCAGGCCCAGCGCGAGCACAACCGCAATAGAGAACTGATGGCGGCCGGCCTGGTCGCCAAGAGCGAGCTCGAGACCACCGACTCGTCGCTGGACGTCGCCCGCGCGAACGTCAAGTCCGCGCAGGTCGCGCTCGAGCGCGCGAAGCGCAATCTCGAGTACACGAACATCTACGCGCCGATCGACGGCGTGGTGGTCGAGCGCAACGTCGACCTCGGCCAGACCGT
>JBIOTX010000285.1:0-29666 GCA_044866315.1 Thermoanaerobaculia bacterium
CCTACGGCAAGTACCTCACCCAGATCGCCAGCTGCACCGAGTGCCACACCCCGAAGGACGACAAGGGCAACGCCCTCCCCGGCCAGGACTTCGCCGGCGGCTGGGAGATGCACACGCCCTGGTTCCGGGTCGTGACCGCGAACATCACCCCCCACCCGAACACCTTCGTCGGCCGGGCCACGAAGGAAGAATTCATCGGCCGCTTCCGCGCCTGGGCCAACTTCGACGCGAGCACCGCGCCGGAGGCGCCGAAGGGGCGGAACACGCTCATGCCCTGGATCGCGTACTCGAAGATGACGGATGAGGACCTCGGGGCGATCTATGACTATTTGAAGACGGTCAAGCCGGTGGCGAAGGTGGTGGAGGCGTTTCCGGACGGGAAATGAGGGTGGGTTACGGGATTGATGTCGGGGGCGATGAGCTCGTGATCCATTAAGCTGTTGCGGAATGCCCCCGCTCCGCAATTCCAGCACTGCACCAAAACCGTTCGTCTTCGTGGCGATGCCGTTCGCCGCGGCCTTCGATGATGCGTACGAGGCCGCAATCAAGCCCGCGTGCGAAGCGGCGGGAGCGTACGCGGAACGGGTCGACGATCAGATTTTCCAAGGCAACATCCTGCAGCGAATGTACAACCAGATCGCGAAGGCAGATCTCATCGTCGCCGACACGACCGGCCGCAACGTCAACGTCCTCTATGAAATCGGATATGCGCACGCGCTGCGCAAGAACGTCGTCCTCGTGACGCGCGGCAGCGGCGACGTGGTGTTCGACCCGACCCACCATCCGCACATCGTGTACGAGAGACTGGTGGATCTTCGCAACGAGCTCGAACACAAGGTCCGCAACGTTCTGGAGACGACGGAGCAGCGGACGTCGCCGATGGCGATTCCGGTCGGGGTGAGGGTCAACGAAGTCGTGCTTGATCCGGTCATCGCACGGGACGTCACCGTTCAACAAACCGAAACCGAGGAAGCGGCACGGTTCGATTTCTACGTCGTGGTGCAAAATTCAGTTTTGCGCATCATGCGGCCGCTCACTCTGCAGGTTGGAATGATCACGCCCGCTGATTGGTACGTGTCCGCTTCAACGGGCAAGGACCCGGAATACCTCGCCGATGGTGACTCCAGCCTTCAAGTCCTGCGTCAGGACTTCACGATTCTTCCCGGCGTGTGGACGAAGCTGGAGCTGCAGTGTCATCTCGACCGGAAATACGAAGAGGGTGAGACGGTCGGACCGCTCGCGGTACGAGTGCTGACCGCAGAGGGATACTACGACTTCCCATTCAACTGGAGGATCGCACTACCACCGCCCAAAGGCGGTGCTGAATGACCGGCCCTCCACCTTTCGCCATCGCGCTCATTCCGTCCGGCGGCGCGTTCGACGACTCCTGGGAGCTCGCAATCAAACCCGCCTGCGAATCCGCCGGCGCATACGCCGAACGTATCGACGCACAGCTTTCTCCCGAGACCGCTCTTCAGCGGATCCAGAACGTGATCGCGAAGGCGGATCTCGTCATTGCGGACATGACCGAGCGGTACGGGGATATCTTTTATGCAAGCGGCTACGCGCATGCGCTCGACAAGCAGGTGATCCTGCTGACGCAGAAGGAAGAGGACATCCCGTTCGACCTCAAGCACTACCCGCATATCGTCCATGGCGGCCGCCTCACCGATCTGCGGACGGAACTGGAGCGGCGCGCGCGTCATCTTCTCGATGCCGCTTCGCGCGGTGACGCTCCGCTCGCCACACCGGTGGAGATCAGCGTGAACGATGTGGCGCTGCTGCCGGATACCTCGGCCTCCGTGCCGATTGATGACGAACATTCGAAGGATCAACATTTCTGGATCGTCATCCGAAACCAAGCAGGCTGGAGGCTGAGACCTGTGAGTCTGCAGCTGGGGCTGATGGCGCCGGCCCACTATTGGGCGAGGACCTCCTTCGAACAATATACCGACGCCATCTCCATCGGCCCCGGCACACGCCTTCACCTTTCCCGGAAGCAATACACAATCCTTCCGGGCTCGTGGGAGAAGGCGAGGTTCACCATCCAAACGGAACAGTCGGCTGACTCGCAGAAAACCGAAACGTTCGCGATCCGGGTGTTTACTGACACCGGCGTTGTCGATTTCCCCTTCACCATTCAGTGGTGAACGGCTCGGCTCGCCATGCCGAGGGTAGGGAACCTGAGCTACGCAGACTCTCCTCTATTGCACCACCCAATTTCCGGAGGCCCCATGAGCGACGACACGGACGCGCAGCTTCGTGCTTTCTTACAGCAAAAGATGGATCCTGAGTTTCGCGCCCAAGCAAAACGCGAATGCGCCGCGAACTTGAAGTTGAAATTCATCCTGCTTGCCGTTGGCGTGATCGCCATCGGAACGCTCGTCTTACTCGACCAGTTGAAAAACCACCTGAACGAAACGCGGCGCAGACCGTATTCATACGGCTCGGTCGAGAAGCACCTGTTGGCAGCAGCCTCCAATCCGACATGGAAAGCCGAGATGGGAGCCCTGCTGGCCGGGATGAAAGAGCTGCGTCCTGACGCCACCTTCGTGTCGACGGATGAGGCTTTCTCCGCGATCAATCAGCACACCGAGACCGAAAAGTCGCGGCGCATTGAAGAAGAAGGCATCCGCCAACGCTACGCCGGGCCGCTCAAGGCCGTGGAGGCCGAGCTCGCCCGGCTGCTCGCGGCGAACCCCCGGCCCCCAACGTTCGACAAGGACTTCGCGACGCAGTTCGCATCGCGCACGAGCCTCATCTCCGCGCGTGCCGTCGAGTTGCAGGACGCGCAGCAGACCGCCACTGCCGTCCGCACCGGGTTGAAGGAAGCGTGGGACCGCAGCAATCCTTCCCAGGCCAAAGTGCCGTACGCGTACTTTGGAGTGAAGGGCCTCGATTCCGTCGCCAAACACATGGTGGATCCCGACGATCCGCTGAGCATCATCTACGACGTGCTCTGGTATGCGGCATTGATCATCGGGGTGATGGCCTTCGCCGCACTCGTCCTCGCGCCGGTATTCCGGGCTGTGCCGCTCACGGGCGCGGAAGATTCGTTCGGCGAGCGGGTACGCGGTTTCTTCAGCCGCGCGCCACGCGCGCTCTCCACCGGCTCGAGTCTGCTTGCCGCCGCGGTCGGTACGGCGGCCATTGTCGGCGCAAGCGCGGCCCTGCCGAGCAGCCCTCTGCAGGAGACCAGATTCGTGTCGCCGCGTCTGGAAGAACCAAACCTGCCAAGCGACAAGGCGAAGGATGCGACAACGACGACCGATGCGACGCCGCCCGACGATTCGCAGGCCTCACCGCCTGACTCCGACCACACTTCCGATCCTGCTCCGCCCAATGACACGCTGACGACGATCCGCAACGACATCACCACCATCCGCAACGCGATCAGCGCATTCGAGACCAGGGTCAACGCTCACGAGCACCCGATCGTCGAGCACCCGATCGTCGAGCCATCGCCGCCGGACGATCGCGTCATTACGCGAGTGATCGAGCTTGCGGACAAGGTCGAGAACACCGTCAACGGCCTGCACCAGCAGATCGAGCGAGGCGATGAGGAGATCCGGACGCACATCGGTCACTCGCGTACAGCGGTTGAAGCCAAAATCGCGGGCGTCGATGCCCGGACACAGAGCGTCGAAAACAAGCTCGCCGGAGCAGGAGCGCAAATCGATGCGCGCGCGAAGGAGCTCGACGCCGCGATCATCCTCCCGCACATGCTCGGCGAGCGTCCGTCCTTTCTCGCCGGCACGCTCGGCTTCGACCGTTACGAGGTTACGCCGGCAACCCTGATGTTTCTGGAAAAGCTCGGCGCACCCGCGGACGTACAGCGGGCAGTGACCAACCTCGGATCGACGCGTTACAGCAACGACGAAGTGCGGCTGGCGCTGCGTGCGGCGCTGTGCACACCGCCATCCCACAACTGCGATGTCTACCTCGCGTGGCGCGACACCGTGTTGCGCGCAGCGCGTGCGAGATAGGAGCCGATCATGTCGACGACCACCGCAGCGGTTCCGACGAGCGCACTGCCTCTTCCGCCGGAGAGCCGGCCGGTCGCGCGCAGCATCTCCACCACCACCGCATTCACCGATCTGCTCGAGACGCTGTTCGTGCTCAGCATTCCGGCCACCGTGCCGGCGGCGATGATCCGAGGCTGGCTCGCCCCACTTCCCCTGCTCGCCGGCATCGGCTGCTTTTTCTGGGCGAGGGCACGGCGCAGGAATCAGGCATTGGAGAACGAGCTCGAGCTGCGCAAAGGTCAGTACTTCTTCACCGCCAGACAACTGGCGGGCATGCGACATGGCGACCTCCCGGCGAGCGTCGCGGATGCACTGAACGTGATTCTTCCTGATGAGCCGGTGTCACGGTGGCAGTTGCTTCGTTTGCTCACCGCGGAAATGGGAGAGTCCCGGGCCATAGAAATTCTTCCGGCGGTCCTGCGCTACGCATCAAAGTGAGTCCACCGCCAGGCACCGTGCCGGTGACGGGCTTCCGTCACCGGCACGGGCGATGAGCGAGAGCTACCTTTCCGGCCGCAGCAACATCACGCTTCCCCCCACCACCTCCCCGCGCGAGCGCTGCACGATCGACACTTGCGTCGTGGCCTTGTCATTGCCCGGCGTGGCGATCACGGCCGTGGTCACGCGCTGGCCGGGCTGGAGGTCGACGAAGAGCGAGGCCTCGTCGCCGCTGAATTCCCAGGCGTTGTTCGGATCGAGTCGCATCGACTCGAGCTGTCGCACGAGCTCCGGCTCGGTCACGCGCGTGGGCCGCGCGCTCCCGAATCCCGCGCGGGCGGTGAGGCCGGCGGGCAGGGCGATGCGCACGCCCTCGGCGAGGTCGGGCTTCGAGAAAACGAGCTCCACATCGAGAATGTCCGAGGGCAGTTTGAGCAGGTCGAGCGGCCAGAGGAACGGGACGCGCACGCTGTCGATGTCGAACGGACGGATCTGGATGTTGCGCAGGGCGATGTGGCGCGAGCCGGGCACGATCTCCTTCGGGGCGAGCTTGTTCTGATCGCGGATGGACGGGTCGAGCGGATCTTCCGGCGACTCGACGACGGTCAGGAAGGTGGCGCCGCCGTTGGCGCCCAGCGGCGGGATCCAGTCGAAGCGGGCCAGCTCCGGCATGTCCGGCGTCACCGAGTCGATGGTCCGGCACGGATTCTTGGGATCGATGAGCTGCCAGTTCGTGCCAGGATCGAGGTCGCCGCACTTGCCGTCCGCCGGGAAGGTCTTGGTCCAGAACGTATCCGGCAGGGACTCGAACGCGGAGCCGCTGGGGTTCCAGAGCGCGATCACGCGCGTGTCCTTCACCGGTTCCACGCCGCGGTTGGTGACCTGCACGTACACGCGCGCTTCCTTGAACGCCTCCGGCGGGTTGTCGATCATCCCGCCCGGCAGGCAGTGCGAGACGGTCACGGGACAGAGCTCGAACTCGACGGAGTCGGCGTCGTCGATCTTGTGGGCATACGGAACGTGGGACGGCACGTCGACGCGGATGTCGCGCGACTTCCACCACCACGCCCGTCCGGCGATGGTGTTGTCGGGCTTGTAGAAGTCGCTGCCCGCGATCTTGACCGGATGCTCGGCGTCGGGGATGCCGTTCTCGAAGGGCTCGCGGCCGTCGTCGTGGACGCCATCGCGCACCACCAGCATGCGCGCCGCGCACTTGGCCTCCTTGCGGATGTCGCGGCGGAAGGCGCCGAATCCGAAGCTGCCGATGGTCAGGATGCCGGTCTCCGGGTCGACCCACAGATCGTTGATCTCCATTCCGTCCGGCAATCCTTCATTGAACGGTTTCCAGCTCGCGGTCGGCGGCATCCCCAGCGTGACCTCGCCGCGATACACGCCGAGGGACGTGGCGGCATAGAGCACGTTCGTGTCGAACGGATCGACGACCACTTTCCGCACGCTGTTCGGAAGCGCGTTCGGCCAGGTGCCGGCGATCTTGGAGTACGCCCCGCCGGTCGACATGTAGAGCCGTTCGCCGCCGGTCCGGTACGTCACGTAGGAGCGGTTCTGGTCGTACGGGTCGAAGGCCAGCGAGGACGGCTCCTCATCGGACGGCAACCCCGTGACGAAGTCCCACTTGGCCCCGCCGTCGTCGGTGCGGATCACCCTGGGGTTGATCGGGACCTGCAATAGACCCGGGCAGACCTCGGGCCTGAACGCCACCGCGGCCAGATATGTCTGGAACCCGGCCGACGGCGCGCTGGCCAGGGCGATGGCGGCGCTGCCGGGCAGGAACTTCGTGTTCGTGGCCTCGAAGTTCACGCCATCGATGGTCTTGAGGATGGTCCGCTCGTCGCATTTGAAGCCGCCGGCCGCGAGGGCGGCCTTCGGCGTGACCATGTCCGTGATCACCGGCGGGCGCAGCGGCATGTCGTTCGGGGTGATGAACGTGATCTTGTCCCCCTGGCCGTACAGTTCGGGGACGGGACCGCCGGGCGTTCCCATGACCGGATTGACGAACTCCTCGATGAGGCCGTTGTTGCAGTTCGCGTAGATGGTGTCGGGGTTTCCCGCGTCCGAGCCGACGTCGAACCCGTCGCACCCCTCGGGGTTGTACCAGGTGCGGTTGCCGAAGGTGATGGCGGTTCCGTTGTCCTGCAGCCCTCCGGCGAGCAGCGTCGGATAGTTCCGGTTGGAGGTCAGGAAGTAGAACATCGAGATGATCATGCCGTGCGAGACGTCGGTCCAGTGCCACTTCGGGTTCGACAGGTCGGTGCGGTCGATGCCGCCGTCGTTGCCGACGTAGATGATGTTCGGGTTCTTCGGATCGAAGGCCAGGGCGTGGAAGTCGGCGTGGGCCTCGAAGTGATAGTTGACGGGATCCTTCCCCCAGGAGACGTTCTCCCAGGTGGCGCCGCCGTCGGGCGACATGTACATGTTGATCCCGCCGGCGAAGACGCGCTTGGGATTGGTGGGATCGACCTCGAACATGGTGTTGTACCAGCCCATGATCTCGTCCGGCACGACGTTCGGCGTTCCCGGGGGTCCGATCGGCAATGGCTTCCAGTTGAGAAAGCCTTCCGCGGCGGTGGTGGTCTTGTACAGGCCGACCAGCGTGCCGTCCGACCGCTGGGAGACCTTGGCGTAGAGGATCTTCGGATCGGACTCGGCGAGAGCGAGGCTGAACGTCTCCGCGTCGTCCAGAGGAATGCCGCTGTCTCGCTGGTACCAGGTGATGCCGTCGAACTTGTGGATGCCGACCTTCCACTTGCTGTTGGTCGGGCTGTCCTCGCGCACGCCCGCGTAGACCTTGCGGGGATTGTCGGAGAAATCGACGACGATGTCGTGCGTGTTCGCGTCGAAGCCGCCGAGGCGGAAGAAGTGGATCGTGCCGTTGGCGAGGTGCTGCCCGAGCCACACGCCGTTGGTCGCCGCTACGTAAACGTCGTGCGGCGGCGCGGGATCGATGCGGATGCGATAGACGGTCTTGGAGTTGAAGTCGTTCGTCACCTTGGTCCACGAGCCGGGCGCGCCGTAGTTGGTCGAGCGCCACAGACCGTTGCCGACGTCCCAGATGGCCAGGTTCCTGTCGCCGGCGCCGGCCAGGATCTCGTTCGGCGCGCCGGGATTCACGGCCACCGCGCTGAACCGCTCCGCCATCATCTCGTCCGAGACGCGCTGCCAGCGCCGTCCGGCGTCGGTCGAGCGCCACAGACCTCCGACCGTGCCCGCGTACATGCGCTGGTTGTCGGTCGGGTCGATGGCGATGGAGATCACCCGGCCGTTGAGATTGGTCGGCCCCGCGCTCGTCCACGCGCAGCCGTTCGCGTCCGTCCCCAGCCCGTCGGGACGGACCTGCCGGAAGCTCTCCCGCGCGAAATCGAACTGCGTGCCGGCCGGCAGATGGCGGTTGCCGCTGGCCCGCCGCGCCGCCAGCAGTTCCTCGTAGTCCCTGAGGCGCTGCGCCCTCTCCGCCGCCGACTGCCGGTACAGCTCGAGCATGCGCTCGAAATCCTCGTCGCCAAACAGGTTGCTGCACAGCAGCAACAGACACACGGTTGCCAAAGCTCGTTTCATGAGCGTCACCCTTTCTTTCCTCTGGTTACTGTTGCGGTTCAGGACGGAATAGATAGACGTTGCCGCCGTGGACCGTGCGGCCCGCGCGCTGCATCACCGAGAAGCGCGTCGACGCGCGCTCGGAGCCGGGAGTCCCGACCACGCCGAGGGTGGCCCGCTCGCCGGGACGCATCTCCACGAACAGGCCGGCCTCGTCGCCGCTGAGCTCCCAGGCGTTGTTGGGATCGAGACCCATGGCCTCGATCTCGCGGACGAGGTCCTCCGGTCCTTCGATCTTCGTCGCCCGCGCCGCGCCGAACGTCGCCTTCGCCTTCATGCCCTTCGGCAGCGCGAACAGGACGCTCTCCTTGAGGTCGACCTTCGACACGATCAGCTCGGACCCGCGCTCCTCCGGCGGATTGATGATCTGGATCGGGAAGAGGATCGGGCTGGGGAACGGCTTGAACGGCTTGACGGTGAGATTGCGCTGGGCGACGTGGCGCGAGAAGGGAACGAAGTCGATCGGCGCGACCAGGTTCCAGGCCCGGATGTTCGGCTCGAGCGGATCCTCCGGCGACTCGACCACGGTCAGGATGCAGGCGTGGCCGTCGACGCCGAGGGGCACGAACCAGTCGAAGCGCGCCAGCTCCGGCATCTCCGGATGGATCATCGGGATCTCGCGGCAGGGATTGGCCGCGTCGAGCAGCTGCCAGCCCGTGCTCGGATCGATCGCGCCGCACGGCCCGTTGGCCGGGAAGGTCGTCGACCAGAACGTCGGCGGCAGCGGAGGCAGGCCGGCCGATGTCGGCGCCCAGATGGCGATCACGCGCGTGTTCGCCACCGGCTCGACGCCGCGGTTCTGCACCTGCACGTAGACCCGCGCCTTCTTGCCGGATTTCGGCGGCGCGTCGATCATCGTCCCGGCCGGGCACTCGGCAATGGTCGGGGGACAGACCTCGAACTCGAGGTGATCGGCGTTGGCAATGGTGTTCTTGTACGGCGCCGACGACGGGTCGTCGATGCGGATGTCGCGGGACGCCCACCAGTACAACAGCCCGCCCTCTGTGTCGTCCGGCTTGTAGAACTGCGTCCCCAGAATGGGAATGGGATGCTCGGCATCGGGGACGCCGAACGGCGAGGGCGCGTCGCCGTCGTCATAGACGTTGTCCCGCACGAGCAGCATGCGGGCCGGACAGGTGACGTTCTGGCGGATGTCGCGCCGGTACATGCCGTGGCCGAAGGTGGCGGCGTGGAGGATGCCGGTCGTCGGATCGGCCCAGATGCCGAAGACCAGCGTGCCGTCCGGCATGCCCTCGTCGAACTCCGTCCAGACCGCTGACGGCGGCTGGCTCGGCAGCGCGGCCAACGTGATGACGCCGCGGAAGACGCCGACGGAGGTGGCCGCGTAGACGACGTTCTCATCGTTCGGATCGACGGCCACTTCCTTGACCCGCGCCGACGGCGGCAATCCGGTCGCACCGCTGCCGACGATGGAGTGGTAATGCTTCGCGTTCCAGGTCATGTACAGGCCGCCGTTGCCGTACGAGATGTAGACCCGGAGCTGGTCGTTCGGATCGAAGACGATCGAGTGGGGCATGAGCGCCGGCAAGCCGACGGCGCTGGACGTCCACAGCCCGCCGCCGTCGTCGGTGCGGTAGACGATCGGGTCGAACTTCTTGCCCTGGAAATCCGGACAGTCCTCGGCCGAGGGCGGGCTGTAGACCACGGCGGCCATGTAGGTCTGGAAATTCGCGACCGAGGCGCTGGCCAGGACGCGCGCCATTCCGCCGGGAGGAAAGTCCGTGTTGGTCGGATCCCACTTCACGCCGTCGGTGGTCTTGAGGACGGTCCTCTCCTCACACGGCTTGTCGCCTCCGGCGATCGCGCCGCCGGCATAGAGCCGGTCGGTGGCCGCCGGCTCGAGCACATCCCAGTCGCCGCTGTCCCAGACCACCGTCGTCGGCAGACCCGGATTCGTGCCGGGAACGGGATTGGAGAGCTCGTACACGTTGCCGTTGCAGTTCGCATACAGCGTGTCGGGGTTGATCGCGTCCGAGCCGACCTGGTAGCCGTCACAGCCGCCGGGGTTGTACCAGGTGCGGTTGCCGAACGTGATCTCCGTGCCGTTGTCCTGCGAGCCGCCGGCCAGGAGGGTCGGATACTGGTGGTTCGAGGTCATGTAATAGAACTCGGTCATGACCATGCCGTGCGAGGCGTCGCGCCAGTGCCACACGGCCTTGGAGAGGTCGGTCGATTTGTCGATGCCGCCGTCGTTGCCGACATAGACGATCTTCGGATTCGCCGGATCGAAGGCGATGGCGTGATGGTCCGCGTGCGTCCAGTACGGGTAATTCGGATCCTGGCCGGCCGAGATTTTCTCCCAGCCCATACCGCCGGTCGTGCTGCGGTAGATATTGAGGCCGCCCGCGTAGACGTGCTCCGCGTCCGTCGGGTCGACTTCGATCACGTTGTTGTACCAGGAGTACCAGAACGTGTTGGCGTTGCCGGAGTCATTGACCTTCGCCGCGTCCTGAAGCAGGCCCCAGGCATTGGCCCCCTCGCCCCCGACCGTGGTCTTGTAGATGCCCTGCTGCTGGCCATCGGACTGGACCATGCGGGCATAGAGCGTGGACGGGCTCGACTTCGCCCAGGCCAGGGCGACGTATTTGACGTCGGCGGTCGGAATGCCGCCGTCTTTCTTCAGCCATGTCGCGTTGGGTCCCGTGCCGTCCGATTTCCAGATGCCGGCGGCGTAGGTGGCGTTGCCGCTGCGCACGCCCGCGTAGACCCTGCGCGGCGTCGACAAGAAATCGACCACCAGGTCGGTCGCGGCGGCATGGAAGCCCCCGATCTTGTCGAAGGTGATGCCGTTCGCATTGTGGGTGCCCAGCCACACGCCGTGCGAGGACGCGACGTAGACGTTGTTGGGCGGGGCCGGGTCGAAGCGGATGCGGTAAATGACCTTGTTGTCGAAGTCCTGGGGACTCACTTTGGTCCACGACCCGGGCGCGCCGTAATTGTCCGAGCGCCAGATGCCGATGCCGCCGCGAGTGGCGTTGTGGTAGCTCGAGTCGCCGCCGCCGGCCAGGATCTCGCTCGGCGTCGACGGATTGACGGCGATCGAGCTGAAGACCGTGGACAGGAAATCGTCGGAGACGCGCTCCCAGCGCCGGCCGGCGTCGAGCGAGCGCCAGATGCCGCCGACCGTGGTCGCATAGATCCTGTTGCCGTCGTTCGGATCGATGGCGATGGAGGTGACCCGGCCGTTGATGTTCGTCGGGCCGGCACTGACCCACGCGCAGCCGTTGGCGTCGGTCTCGCCCGAGTCGTTGGGTCTGACATTGCGCGGACGCCGCGCGCGCCGCATGGCCGTGAGCTCGCCATACGCCCGCACCCGCAACTCCCCACCCTCCTCGGTGAACATTTCTTTGTACAGCTCATAGGACTTCTCGAAGTCCTCTTCCTCCTCGCCGGCGATCGGCTTCACCAGCGGATACTTGTCATAGACCGAATCTCCGCCTCTCCTTTCCTCGGCGATGACGGTCAGACACAACAACACCAGAACGATGCTGAACCGGACTCTCATCATTCCTCCTTGTGTGTTCACAGCGGAGGAAGTTAGACCGCGCGTGTGGAAAGCTCCTGACGGTCGGGTGACCCTTTAGTGACGCGGGATGGCACTTTGGTGACGACAAATTGCGGCGTTCGAGCGTGCAAAAAATTGTCTGCCTGTCAAACGAGGACAGGCAGGATGGCCTGTCCTGCACAGCGCGCCAGCTCGGCCTCGGCCTCTTCCACGCCCTGCCGGTTCTTCAGCGAGGACGCGATGTCGCGCGCCTCGAGCGCACATTCCCGGGCGGCGTCGTCCTCGCCGCGGGCGATCTTCAGCCGGGCCATATCGGTGAGAATGCGGAACTCGTCGTCGCGGTCGCCGATCCTGCGGATCATCGTCAGCGCGCGATCGAGCAATGCTTCCGACTCGTCCAGCGCGCCCGTCTCACAGCGCGCGCGGCCGAGGAGCCAGAGGCATTCGGCCTCGCAATGGGCGTCGCCGATCGACTGGAGCTGACCGATCGCGCGGGTGAGGAACGAGATGGCCTGGCCGTGCTCCCCTTTCCCGAGGTGAGCCTGGCCGATGCCCATGTTCGCCTTGGCCTCGCCGTTCACGTCGCCGACCGTCGCCGAGTCGGTGCGCGCGCGGATGGCGAGCTCGATGGCCTTCTCGTACTGGCCGCGGGAGAGGGACGTCCAGTGCAGCCGGCGCAGCAGCAGCGCGCGCTCGTGGATCTCCCCCGTCCGATCGTGATAGTCGAGCGCACGCCCGAGCAGGGTCGCCCCTTCCGCGTACTCGCCGCGCAGGGCGAGCGACCAGCCGATGATGCGATCGGCGAGCGCCGCGAGCTCGGCAGTGGGCTGGCTCGCGTGCAGCTCCTCGACCAGCGAGGCCGCGCGCTCGTAGTTGCCGGTCGCCGCCTCGACGACCGCGAGATGCACGAGCGTACGCGAGATGGCCGGGCCGTTGCCCTGTTCGAGGAAGAGATCGAGCGCCTGTGTGAGCGAGACACGCGCGTCGGCGTAGCTGCTCAGCGCGATCTCGGTGAGGCCGCGCAGATACAACGCGCGGCCGAGATGATGGGACTCGCACTCCGCGACAGCGCGACCCAAGACCGTTGCCGACTCGCGGAGCCGGCCGGCGGCGCGCCATGATTCGCCGAGGGCGAGCAGCAGCTCAGTGCTTTCGTGGGTGGCGAGCATGAGCTCACGGGAGGTCTCTTCGACGCGCTCGATGAGCGCAACGGCTTTGCGCCATTCCGAGCGGCTGCTCGCCGCGCGCCAGGCGCGCATGCCCGCTTCGAACGCGCGCCGCGGATCCCCCGCCGCCGCATGATGCACCGCCAGCGCCTCGGCCACGCGCTCGCTCTCCGGACCATACACCGACTCCAGCGCCGCCGCGGCGCGCGCGTGCAGCTCGCGCCGGCGGCGCGGCGGAATGGCGTCGTACACGACCTGCCGCAGGATCGAGTGCTGGAAGCGGCAATCCTCCCCCGGCGTGAGGCCCTGAATCGAAAGCACGCCGCCGCGCACGCCCTCGCTCAGCACCTCTTCGACGTCCTGCGCGCTCGCGCCGGTGATGCCGCAGAGCGTCGCCACACGGAACTCGTCGCCGATGATCGCCGCGTGCTCGAGCACCCCGCGCACGCGCTCCGGCAGGCGATCGATCTTCGCCCGCGCGGCGGTGAGGATGGTCTCCGGCAGGGACAGATCGCCCACGCCGTTCCACCGCCAGCACTGCGATGCGCCGTCAGGTGCGATGGCGCCGACGGCGACGAGATGGCGCAGGGTCTCGACCAGAAAGTAGGGATTGCCTTCGGTGAGGCGATACAGCGTCTCGACGTCGCTCGGCGGCACTTCGCCGCGGCGGCGGATGCCGAAGATCCTGCCGATGACCTCGTGGCAGTCGCGCCTGGCCAGACGCTGCAGGCGGATCGTCGTGTACGTCCGGAGGGCCGCCTGTTCGGCGAGCCAGGCGTGCACCGGATGATCCGCGCTCTCCGCCTCGTCGGTGCGAACGACGGCGATGACCATCAGCGGCTCGCTGTCGATCATCCGCATGAGGCAGCCGAGGACGTCGAGACTGGCCGGATCGGCCCACTGCAGATCGTCGAGGGCGATCACGAGCGGCTGGCGCCGGCTCAGCGCGAGCCAGGCCCGGCAGATGGGAACGATGAAGCGGAAGTGATCGCCGGCCGTGCCGCCGAATGCATCGCGATTCGAGTCCTCGAACAGCTCCGCCGGCAGGCGGATCCCGCACGCGGCTTCGATGGAGTCGCGCAGCGGTGTGCCGTCGGGCGGCTTGCCGTTGATCACCGCGCTGCGCAGGAGGTCGAGGAACAGCTCGTACGGCGCGAGGCCCGCGCCGCGATAGTCGAAGAAGCGCCCGTACAGCGAGATCGCCCCCTGCTCGACCGCCCATCGCCGGAAGTGCCGCACGAGCTGGGTCTTGCCGATCCCCGCCTCGCCGACGATCGCCACCGGCCGCGGCGCGCCTTCGAGCGCGCTGCGAAACTCGGCCCGGAGAGTGTGCAGCTCCGCGTCGCGCGCGGCCAGCTGGTCGTAGCTCGGCACGAGCTCCGGCGCGGGCGCACTGACAATTTTCGGCACTGTCGGAGTACCAACGCGTGTCACCGGGGCGATGAACCGATAGCCGCGGCCGTGGTACGTGGCGATGAAGCGCGACTGCTCCGCGTCGTCGCCGATCGTGCGGCGGATCTGCGAGACCGCTTTCTTCAGCACGCCGTCGGTGGTGAAGACGTCGGGCCACACTTCCTCGAGCAGCTCTTCCTTCGAGAGCACGCGGTCATTGTGCTCAACGAGGTAGCGGAGCACGCGCACGGCACGGGGCTCGAGCGCCACGACGTCGCCGCCGCGATAGAGCAGCTCGACGCCCTGGGCGAGGTGAAAGGCACCGAACTGCAGAACCGCTCCGTCCGCGTGATTCATGACGAGTTTCGGAACCGCCGGAAGTAAATGGTGATGGCTTGGTGGGGGTCCTTTAGCAAGCGACGTGCCGCGGTGGCGTGATGTTATCGTCGCCGGCGAAGTTGAAAGGAAGAAGCGACGTGTTCGACAACGAAGAAGAGCGCCAGGCCATCCGCGAGCTCGTGGCCACGATCTATCGTTCCATCTCCGGCCCCGCCGGCGCGCCGCGGGCGTGGACGGAGTTCGAGGCCTGCTTCCTGCCCGACGCCCGCCTCGGGCCGTTCCGCGTCGACGGCGACGGCAACGTGACCTTCGACATCATCACGCCGCAGTCTTACATCGCCACCCGCACCCCGATCTTCGCGACCACGCCGTTCTTCGAGAACGAGACCGGGCACGCCGCCTCGATCGAAGGCCGCATCGCCCACGTCTTCAGCCATTACGAAGCCCGCCACGCGCCGGACGAGCCCCCCTTCGCGACCGGCGTCAACAGCATCCAGCTCGTCCGCACCGCGGAAAGCTGGCGCGTCCTCTCGATGACCTGGCGCTTCACGGGCGCGGGGTCGCGTACTCCAGCGGATACTCGATGAACGGCCGCCGCACCGGCGCCTCGCGCGTGAACTTGAACGACGTCGGCGTGACGTCCCACGAGCCGTCGGAGCATTGCGAGTCCCGCAGGGGCGGCTGCCCCGCGCGGATGCGCAGGACGTTGCGCCGGGCCTCGCGCTCGGCGCGGAAGCGCATCAGCCGCTCCCAGTTCGAGACCAGGCTCGGTGTGGCGCGCGCGCCGAGCTTCTCGCGCACGGCGTCGAACTGGGGGCTGGTGGCGTCGCACGCCTTCGCCTGCAGCACTTCGGCGGCCATGCCGCGCAAGCGCTCGGTCAGCCCGGGATTGTTGGCGCGCCACGCCTCCGCCTGCTGTGCCGCGGCCAGGTGCTGCTCGTAGGGGAACGTGTCGAGCTCCGCCAGCCACGCCGGCGGCGGGAGGGGCATCTTGCGCGCCGCGCCGTTGACCATCCGCGCGGCCGTCGATGCGCCCAGCACCGCCATCGGGTCCGGACGTCCCCACAGCGGTCGCGCCAGCTCCCAGGCGGTGCGCAGCTCGTCCCACGCCGCGGGCTTGCCGTCGCGGGCGGCCGTCAACGCGCGCACCACGAAGGCGCGGTGGAGGTGCTGCAGGGCGAAGACGTTCGGGCCGATTGGGACCGGCTCCGGGCCGTCTTCGGGGCCGCGGTCGCGACTGCTGATGCCGCCGCGGCCGATGTCCGCCTCGAACACGATCGGCGTGCCACTTAGTGCGACGGTTCGGATCGCGTCGAGCGGCGCGGCGTTTTCGGTGAGGTAGCGCGCGATGTCCGCCGACGGGGCGTCGATCGTGTCGCCGCTTCGCTCGAGCTGCACCCGCACGTATTCGGCGAGCTCGTCGCGCAGGTCTTCCCGTACCCCACCCCTGTCCCACCGCCTGCGCGACTCGCGCAGATCGACGTCCGCCTCCTTCGCGAGCTGGACGAGCTGCGTCGCCGCGGCGTTGTCCTTCACCGGCGGAAAGCGCTTCGGCGCATCGGCCACCACGCCCAGGCCCAGCGGCCACGGACGGTTCGCCGTCCCCGTCTCCACGCGCGAGCGTCCGAAGTAGAGCGCCGCACCGATGCCGAGGAGGACCAGGGAGAGCCAGATCCAGAGCGTTCTCACGAATGGGAGATTACAGCGTCAGCGGCTCCACGGCCTTGACTTTTTACTACGCCGTACGTACTAATACGTACGACGTAGTACGTGAGACGGAGCAAGACGACGCAGATGAAGAAAGCGGACATCGATCGAGAGCTGGACGAGTTCGGGCGTTTCTCGGAGCCGGCGCTGCTGATCCTCATCAGCCTCGCGGACGGTCCGAAGCACGGGTATGCGATGACCGAAGACATCGCCCGCATTGCGGACCTGCGCCTGGGGCCGGGCACGCTCTACGGCGCGATCTCGCGGCTCGAGGCCCGGGGGATGATCGAGGCCGTCGGCGCGGAAGACCGGCGCAACCCCTATCGCATCACGGCCTTCGGAGAGAAGGCGCTGCGGGCACGGCTGGCCAGCATCCAGAACGTCGCGCGCATCGGGCAGCGCCGCCTGGCCAGCGCATGACCTGGCTCTTGGCGCTGTACCCGCCGCGCTGGCGCCGCCGCTACGGCGACGAGGTCCGCGCCTTGATCGGCTCGCAGCCGTTCTCGCTCCACGCGGCCATCGACCTCATCGCCGGTGCGATCGACGCCTGGCTCGATCCGCAGGAGATCTCCATGCAACCGGACGCAAGACAAGAAGGAGTGACGATGATCGGAACCCTGGTGAAACTCGGCTGTAGCGGATCGGGGGAGCGGGTCACACGCGCGGATGCGTGGAAGAGCCTCGCCGTCATGCTCGGCGGAACGCTGCTCCTGACGGCGCTCTGGATGGCGATGCACGTTCGCCTGGACGACCGGACGTACGTCGATGCCTTTTCGGCGATGGCCTTCCTCGTGCCCTACCTGTTCAGCCTGCGGTACACGTCGCTGAAGGGACGCTCCCTGCGCACGCAGAGCATCTTCATCGGCGGCATGACTCTGGTGCTCACGCTGATCCTCGGCACCGCGGGATGGATCGCCTCGAAGATCTGAGGCCTCAACACGCACCGATCTTCGCGTGCCAGCGCGGCGACGTCATTCATTTGTTTATAGCTATGGATTGACAGAATGGTGTAATGTTGGTCTGTCCACGTCAGGCATCGTCCCCTGGCGATTCCCTTCTCGGTCAAGACCAACTCGGGCAGTAAAGCGCCCGGCCAACCGGTCGCGTTTCGTCGTGACGGATTCACCGAAACGAGTCCACGAGGTGAGTCCATGCGCAACACTGGAAACGACGGACGGCAACGAATCCCGATCCTCGTATTGTTGGCTCTCGCGGCCGCTCTCACCATCCTGACCGTGCCGGCCCGGGCACACGACGAATCCGCCTCTTCGATCGAAGCCCGCCTGCACGGACTCGCCGAGGACGGCGCGATCACCGAGGTGCAGCACCGGCACATCGAGGAGCTCTACTTCAACGGTCACGTTACGGAGCTCGACGCGTGGCTGCACGCGCAGGAGCGGACCGGTCAGATCTCGCGCGACACGCACATCTACCTCGACGCGATGCTCGGCCTCGGCGAGCCGGACGCGGTCCCGGCGGCTCCGGCTCCGGCCGGCTACTCCGGCAACGGCAACGTGACGAAGCTCGGCCAGATCAACCCCCAGCCGCCGGGCGTCTATTACGGCGACAACACCTCGACCGGCACGCTCTACAACGGCATGTGGGGCTACGCCACCGGCACGCGCGAGTATGCCCTGCAGAGCAACAGCTTCGGCCTGCACATCATCGACGTCACCGATCCGTCCGCTCCCTTCCGGGTGCAGTACATCGACATGTCGGGAGGCGTAACCCCGCCCAAGGGACGCATCTGGCGCGACGCGGACATCCATTACGACGCGGTCTCGGGGAAGACCTATGCCTACGTCGGCGCCCAGTCGAACGGCAACCTGTGGGTGGTCGACCTCTCCTACCTCTCGGGCTCCGCGCCGCAAGGAGTCGACTCCAATCCCATCCCCCCGGCAGGGATCGCCGATCGCGGCCGCACCAACTACGGCCACACCGTGTTCGTGAACGACGGGCTGCTGTTCATGAATACGGCGAACAACGGGTCGACCCTCGGCTGCCAGATCTTCGACCTGCTCCTGAACCCGTTCGATCCGCCGGTCATCGCCGGCTGGACGGGGAGCGGTCGCGATTGCCACGACAGCGTTGCCCGCAACAACGTCCCGGGGTCGGGCGGGAAGAATCTACTGTATTCGGCGGAAGGGTACGCCACCCGGCACCGCATCCTCGACATCACCAGCGTCCGCTCCGGCGGTACGCCCACCCTGTTGGGAGAAACGACGCCGGTGTCCGGCATCTATGCCCACAGCAGCTGGCTGACCGAAGACTCGCACTATCTCTATACATTCGACGAGTTCAACGTCTATGACGTCGGCGTCTACGACGTGTCGAATCCGGCCAGCCCGACGCAGGTGTACACGTTTCAATACTCCGGCGATGCCACGGCCAACAGCCGCACCCACAACGGCCAGATTCGCGGGAAGTACCTGCTGCTCGCCTACTACGAGGCCGGGTTCCGGGTCTTCGACATCTCCAACCCGGTCAACCCCGTGGAGGTCGGCAAGTACGAGACCTGGCGCGATCCCGACGGCGACGGCACGTTCAACCAGGCCATGACCGGGAACTACAACGGTGCCTGGGACCTCTATGTCTTCCTGCCGTCCGGCAACGTGGTGCTGTCCGACATGAAGTCCGGCACGTTCATCTTCCGGGTCGACCCGGTTGCCGCCCCGGGCGCGGTGAGCGGCCTCGCGGCCACACCGGGCAATGGGCAGGCGGCCCTCACCTGGACCGCCGCGACGGGCGCCACCGGCTACAGCGTCCAGCGAAGCACGACGAGCGGAGGGCCGTACACGACGATCAAGACCAACGTCGTGGGGACCGGCACCACCGACACGGGACTGACCAACGGGACGGCCTACTTTTACGTCGTGAGCGCGACCAACGCCGAGGGCGAAGGCGCGAGCTCGAACGAGGCCTCGGCCACGCCGGCGGCGGGCGACACGACCGTGACCTTCATCGCCGCGGGCGCCCAGGACGGCTGGGTGCTGGAGTCGGGCGAGACCACCAACGCCGGCGGCACGCTCAACGTCACCGCCAGCACCACCAGCGCGCTGCGGGTCGGCGACGACAACAAGGACAAGCAGTACAAGACCGTGGTCTCGTTCGACACCTCGTCGATCCCCGACGGCGCCACGATCGTGTCGGTGACCCTGCGCCTGCTGCGCGGCTCGCTCACCGGCACCAACCCCTTCACCACGCACGGCACCTGCTGGGTCGACGTACAGAACGGCAGCGGCTTCTCCGGGTCGACGACGCTCCAGACCGGGGACTTCCAGGCCGCGGCGACCGCCGTCCAGGCGGCGAGCCTGAGCAACGCCGCGGCCAACGGCACCTGGTCGACCGGCAGCCTGAACGCCGCCGGCCTTGCGGCCGTGAACAAGACCGGGACGACGCAGCTGCGCGTCTACTTCAACCTGGACGACGACGACGACACGGGGAACGACTACCTCGGCTACTACTCGGGCGACAACGGCACCGCGGCCAACCGGCCGCAGCTCGTGGTCACCTATCAGTAGGGCCCCCGCCCGTGTCCCAAGAAAAGGAGTACCCCATGAGGCATCCAGGAACGCATCATCGGTTCCCCGCCGCGGGGCGGCTGATCGTGCTGCTGCTCGGGCTGGCCCTGGCCGGTTCCGGCGCGGCGCAGTATGCCAAGAACACCATCACCTACCAGATCCCGAACGTCTTCGACCGCGCCGCCCGTACGGCCATCGCCGCCACCGGCGCGGACATCTTCGAGGTCGGGCACGACTACGTCCTCGTCGAGGCCACGGCGGGCGAAGCCGCGGCCCTGTCGAAGCTGGGCTTCACGCTGGTGAAGTTCACCACGCAGGGCGAGTTTCAGGAGGCCTTTCCGCCGGCCGACTCGAACTATCACGACTACGCCGAGATGGTGGCGGAGCTGCAGCAGGCCGCGCTCGACCATCCGGCGATCTTCTCGCTCTTCAGCCTCGGCATTTCGTACCAGGGGCGCACCATCTGGGCCGGCAAGATCTCCGACAACGTCGGCACCGACGAGAACGAGCCAGAGGTGCTGTTCACGCACCACCAGCATGCGCGCGAGCACCTCACGGTGGAGATGGGCCTCTATACCCTGCGCATGCTGACCGACGAGTACGGGATCGATCCCCAGGTCACCAGCCTGGTGGACGGCCGTGAGATCTGGATGGTCTTCGACATGAATCCGGACGGCGGCGAGTATGACATCGCCACCGGCAGCTACGTCTCCTGGCGCAAGAACCGCCAGCCCAACGCCGGCACGAGCGCGATCGGCACCGACCTGAATCGCAACTTCGGCTATCTCTGGGGCTGCTGCGGCGGCAGCAGCGGCACGCCGAGCAGCGAGACCTATCGCGGTGCCTCGGCCTTCTCCGCGCCCGAGACCCAGGTCGTGCGCGACTTCGTGAGCAGCCGCGTGATCGGCGGCACGCAGCAGATCACCACCCACATCGACTTTCACACGTACGCGGAGCTGGTCATGTGGCCCTACGGCTACACCTTCACCGACGTACCCGCGGACATGACCCAGGACGATCACGACACGTTCATGGCCATGGGGCAGGCCATGGCCTCTACGAACGGCTACACGCCGCAACAGATGAGCGATCTGTACATCACCGACGGGACGATCTGCGACTGGCTATACGGCGTGCACCGCATTTTCACCTATACCTTCGAGATGTATCCCGTCACCTCCGGGCAGGGAGGCTTCTATCCGCCGGACGAGGTGATCCCGGCGCAGACGGCCCGCAACCGCGCCGCGATCCTCTATCTGCTCGAGCAGTCCGTCTGCCCCTATTCGGTGATCGGCAAGCAGGGCCAGTATTGCAACCTGCCGCCGGCCGCACCGGGCGCGCTCTCGGCCACCGCGGGCTCGGAGCAGGTCAGCCTCACCTGGGCGGCCGCGAGCGGCGCGACCTTCTACGACATCCATCGCGGGGCCGCGAGCGGCGGGCCGTACACGACCGTCCAGAGCGACTGGCCCGCCACGAGCTTCACGGACACCGGCCTGACCAACGGGACCCCGTACTACTATGTGGTGACCGCGACCAATGCAGCCGGCGAGAGCCCTGCATCGAACGAGGCCTCGGCCACGCCGTTCGCGCCCATCGCGACCAGCACCGCGCTCGCCTCCGCGCCCAACCCCTCGGCGTTCGGACAATCCGTGACCTTCACGGCGACCGTCACCTCCGGCAACGGCGTGCCCGCGGGAACCGTCACCTTCACCGAAGGGGCGACCGTGTGGGCCTCGAACGTCGCCGTGAGCGGCGCCGGCCAGGCCGCGTTCAGCACCACGGCGCTCAGTGTCGGGAGCCACACTCTCACCGCCACCTTCACCGGCGCCAGCGGCTGGCTGGGCAGCAGCGGCACCAACGGCGGGGCACCGCACGTCGTGAGCCCGGCCCCCACGACCGTGACCTTCATCTCCGCGGCCGCGCAGGACGGCTGGGTACTGGAGTCGGGCGAGAATACCAACGCCGGGGGCTCGCTCAACGCCACCAGTGGCAACAACAGCGCGCTCCGCGTGGGCGACAACAACCAGGACCGGCAGTACAAGACCGTCGTCTCGTTCGACACCTCGTCGATCCCCGACGGCGCCACCATCGTGTCGGTGACGCTGCGCCTGCTGCGCGGCTCGCTGACCGGGACCAATCCCTTCACCACGCACGGCACCTGCTGGGTGGACGTACAGAGTGGCAGCGGATTCTCCGGGGCGACGACCCTGCAGAACGGGGACTTCCAGGCCGCGGCGACTGCGGTCCAGGCGGCGAGCCTGAGCAACGCCGCGTCCAACGGCACCTGGTCGACGGCCAGCCTGAGCGCCGCCGGTCTCGCGGCCATCAACAAGACCGGGACGACCCAGCTGCGCATCTATTTCAACCTCGACGACAACGACGACACCGGCAACGACTACCTCGGCTACTACTCGGGCGACGACGGCACCGCCGCCAACCGGCCGCAGCTCGTCGTCACCTACCAGTAACGGAGTGTTGACGAAAGAGGCAGCGCCGTCAGCCAGTAGTGGCCGCGTTCACCACATCCAGCGGCAGCCACAGCGTCGCCGTCGTGCCGCGCCCGACCTCGGACTCGAACACCAGCTCGCCTCCTTGTTCGCCCGCAATCCGGTCGGACACCGCGAGGCCGAGTCCTGTCCCTCCTTCGGCACGCTTGGTGGTGAAGAACGGGGTGCGGATGTTGGCGAGATCTTCGGCAGCGATGCCCCGCCCTTCGTCGCGCACGCGAATGTAGGCGCGTTTTCCCGCGGCACCGGTCTCGATGACGATCGCCTGCTGGTCGTTCTGCAACGCCTGACAGGCGTTCAGCACGAGATTGACGACGACCTGCTCGAGCCTCGAGGCGTTGGCAGAGACGAGCGGGTCGTCGTCCGCGAGCCCGAGGGTGAAGCGCTTCGTGGCTCTGGCGATGTGGTTTCCGAGCAGGCGCAGCGAGCTGGTGACGAGGTCGTTGAGGGAGACCCTGCGGCGCTCGCCGGGATCGTGATCGAGCGCGAACTCGCGCAGCTCGGTGACGATGTTGCGAATGCGCTCCGAAGCGTGCTGGATGTCGTCGAGCATGGCCGCCGTCTCGTCGCGGGCCTCGCTCCACGGCATTCGGCCGACGCGCAGATTCTCCTCGGTCGCGGCGAGCCGATCGAGCAGCGACGCGGCATCGCGCCACGCCTCCCGGAGGAGCGGCACGTTCAGCCCGATGGCGTGATTCGGATTGTTGATCTCGTGCGCGATTCCGGAGACGAGGATGCCGAGGGAGATCATCTTGTCGGCGCGGACGAGCTGATCCCGATGCCGCGCGGCTTCCTCTTCGGCGCGTTTGACGTCCGTGATGTCACGGGTGATTCCGAACGCGCGCGTCAGCGAGCCGTCGGGCGCGTATTGCAGAAAGGTCTGACCGCGAATGATCACGACCGACCCGTCGGCCCGCAGGAGCCGGTAGTCGTTTTCAATCATCGCCGGCTTCACCTCGCTCGAGGGATCGCGCAACGCCAGCCATGTGGCCGTCGCCGCCTCCTTGTCCTCGGGATGCATGAGGGCGAGGCATTCCTCCATGGGGCGGTAGCGCGGTCCGTCGTCGTGGCCGTCGAGAATGCGCCAGAACTCGACCGAACCGTAGATCACGTCCCGGGCCGGATTCCACTCCCAGCTTCCGAGATGGGCCGCGGCCTCGGCGCGGGCGGTGACCTCGTACCGGTGCACGAGCTCGAGCTCGATCCGCTTGCGCTCCGAGATATCGACGGCGACGGGGAACATCATCCACTCCTCGCCCCAACGCGCGGAGCGCGCGATGCGGAAGAGCACGTCCAGCGGCTCTCCGTTCGAGCGGATCATCGTGTATTCATCGGTGATGGACCGTCGATCGCCGAATATGACCGGGGCCAGCGCCAGTCCATAGCGTAATCCCGACTCGGGCGTCCAGGCGGTGAGCAGCCAGGTGCGGAACTGTTCGATGTTCTCGACGCCGGCCATCTCCAGCGCGGCCTGGTTGACTCCGAGGACGTTGACGTGCCGCCCGATCTCGTAGAAGCGCCGCGGATCTTCGCGAAGGGCCTCTTGCAGCGCCTCCGCGCTGTCGATTCGCCGTTCCCGTAGTTCGGCCAGGATCGCCGTCCACTCGTTTTCCCACGCGGCGACGGGCAGATTGTTGAAGAACCCGCGGTAACGCTCTTCGCTCTCGATGAGCCGCTCCTGGGCCTCGTGCTGTTCGGTCAGATCGCGGCCGACGGCCTGGATCTCGACGAGCGTTCCGTTCTCGTCGAAGAACGCGCGATCCGTCCATTCGTGCCAGCGCAGCGCGCCGCCCGGGGCAATCGCCCAATGCTGTTCCGTCAGGACAGGATTCTCCGGGCTGAACGAACCGTACTTCTCGCGCACGCGCTCGCGGTCCGGCTCGGGGATCAGCGGAAAGAACGACGTGCCGATGAGCTGGTCGGCGGTCGTGCCGTTGTAGCGGCAGTACGCCTGATTGACGAAGGTGCGCGTGCCGTCGGGCAGACAGCGCACGATCATTTCGGTCTGGTCCTCGACCACGCGCCGGTAGCGCAGCTCGCTCTGGCGCAGTGCCGTCTCCATGGCCGCGCGTTCGGTGATGTCCTCGATGAATCCGATGCAGCAGACGGGCTCGCGGCTCTTCGAATAGATGACCGAGACCGAAACCTTCGCCAGAACGATCTCCCCGCTGCTGGCGACGTAGCGGCGATGGGCGACGTAAGGGCCGCTCTCCCCGTTGCGCAAGCCGGCCATCCTCGCCCGAACGTCGGGAAGATCGTCGGGATGACTGATGTCGGTCAATTGCCGGCCGATGATGTCGGCGCGCGGATAGCCGATCATCGCGCACAACGCGTCGTTGACGTCGACGATCGTGCCGTGCAGGTCGGACAGCACCACTCCGACGGGCGTGTGCCGGAAGACTTCCTCGAGAATGCGCTCCGAATCCTCCAGCGGCGGGAGTTGCGTGCTGCTTTTCATGAACCGATGCCGATCAGGATAGCTTGATAATGACCCCGCGTGTCCCCCCGCGTCTCCATCATCATCGGCGCCTACCTCGCCCAGGCGACGATCGGCCGTTGCCTCGAGTCACTGCGGGCGCAGACGTATCGCGACTTCGAGGTGATCGTGGTCGACAGCTCGCCGGATGACGAGACGGCGCGGATCGTGTCGCGGTTCGCCGAGGTTCGGTTCGAGCGGAGCGCGACCCGGCTCTATCCGCACCAGGCCCGGAATCGCGGCATCGCGCTGGCGCGCGGGGAGCTGCTGGCCTCTCTCGATGCCGATGTGTACGCGCGGCCGGAGTGGCTGGCGACGCTCGTAGCGGAGTACGACCGCAGCGGCGAGGTGATCATCGGTGCGATTCGCTGCCACGGGCGCAATCTGCGCGAGCGGGCGATCCATCTCTGCAAGTTCAGCAAGTACCTGCCGGCCGGGCCGGTGCGGGCGATCGACAACGCGCCGACCGCAAACCTGCTCCTCTCGCGCGCGGACTTCGAGCGCGCCGGTGGGCTGCATGGCGATCGCTATGTGGCCGACGTGGAGCTGAGCCGCTCGCTGCTCGCCCTCGGGAAGAAGCTGCTGCTTTCCGGCGCGGCGGCAGTCGAGCATCACCACACCCAGTCGACCCGCGCCTTTCTGGCCGAGCGCTTCCTGCGCGGCAGGATCTACGGGCGGATGCGGGCGGGATGGGTCGGGCGGAAGGCGGCGATCGCGCTGTATCTCGCGGTAACCGTGCTGCCAATCCGGATCGTGAAGATCGCAGGGCATGTCTTCGTCCATTGCGCGCGCGCCGGAGAGCTGGGCACGCTGCTGGTCACCTGGCCGCTGGTGATGGCCGGCCACGCCGCCTCGCTCCTCGGCGAGTCGGTGGCCTACTCAAAGGCGCTTTTCGCGCGCGCGGCGCCGCCCGCGAGGTCTAGCCAGGCGGCTCGAGCTTGATCGTTCGGGTGGGCGATCTGGGATGGAGCCGCACGGCGTAGACGCGGTTGGAGGCGCAGGTGGCCTTGCCCGGATAGGGGAGCGTGGAGGCGATGCCGCCGAAGATGTAGCCGATCACGGTCGGTGTGGCGATCCGGTCGAGAAGGATCACGCCGTCATGTTGGAGCGGGACGAAGAAGGAATTGGTGCCGAGGTAAGGGGCCTTGATCGTTCGTCCCGAAGAATCGCGACAGGAGGGCTCGCCGCCGACCGGCGGGAACTGCTCGCTGACATGAAGGAAGTCGGCGTTTCCGGCGCCGCCCACCCGCAGCGTCGAGATCGAGTGGATGAAGGGCAGACCGTCCACCGGCGGGTCCTTGGAGAAATCGATCGCGTCGCGTTTCAGCGTCCGCGACGCCGCGTCCCAGTAGAACTGACTGATGCCGCCGAAGGAGGTGGTGTACATGGCCTTGCGGCTGGCGGAGTAGATCGGGATGATCGGGCTCTCGTACTGGCTGAGGAGCTGGCTGGAGTCGGTGGCCTCGGTCAACGTGAATCCGAGTTTGGGACCGCCGCTCACGCAGTTCTCCGTGTCGCTGGGCGTGATGTAGACGGGATGGATGTAGCCTTCCATGCGTCCGCCCTTGAACACGCCCCCGAACGCGCCGATCCGCGGCGAGCCGTCCGGCGCGAGCACGCGGGCGAGCGGATAGTCGCGGCGATGGAAGGGCCCGTCGGGAGTCGGCTGCGGCTCGGTGGGCGGCGGATCGGGACATTTGCCGAGGTAGTTGACGTCGATGCCTCGGATCCCGTCTTCGAGCTCGGTCGAGAGCGACATCTCCACCGCGCGCACGGCCTGGCTGTACTCCTGCTGGGCCACGCCGCCGTCCGTGGTGTAGAGGCCGTTGAACATCTGGCCGAACACCAACAGAATCCTGTCGCCGAGGAGCTCGATGTTGCCGCCGGTCACCGCCAGCGCCGGATGATCGCCGACGTGCATGTGACTCGCGGCGAATTGCGCGTCGAGCTTGCGGCCGTCCTGGACGGTCTGGATCAGGGCCCTGAGGTCGATGGCCACCACCTGGTCGAAGGTGCGCATGCTCTTGCCGTCTTCGGTGACGCCGTAGCCGCCGACGATGTAGAACCATCCGTCCCTGGCGAAGGACTGGGTATTCGTGGCCCGGAGCTGGCGGGCGATCCTGGAGGGCAGATCGTCGACCGAGGCCGAGCCGACCAGCCGCTGGCGCCCAAGGTCCACCACGTAGACGCGGTTGTTCGCCTGCTGCGGCGGGAACGACCAGATCAGGCCGGCCTGGCGCTGCGGCGGGAAGTCGTGCATGCCGTTGGTGCGGCCGGAGACGATCACCAGCTTGCCTTCGTAGACGGCGTGGGCGACCGAGTGCAGGCCCGGCAGGCCGGCGATCTCGAAGGGCGCCAGGACCAGTCGAAACGGCACGTCGGCATCGGGCCCGGCCGAGGATGGGACATGCGCGGAGGAGCATCCGGCGATCCACGACGCCGCCAGGAGAAGCGCCAGGGCGATCCTGAGTGTCCGTTTGCCGTTCATCACTGCTCCTTTGTCAGGCCATCGAGGAATCGCAGCATCATCGAGACCGTCGCCGGCGACATGTCGCGCGACACGGGCATGAACCCGGGATCGGTTCGGGCGCGCTCGAAGCGGTCGATCAGCGCGCCGGCGAAGCCCTTGACCGTCGCCAGATCGCTGATGTCGAGGATGCTGACCATGCCCGGAAACAGCCGGGCGTACATCTTCATGATCGGCTGGATGTTCTGCTCCCAGGTCGGCTTGTCGACGACGAGGTGGTTCTGCCAGAAGAGGAGGGACAGGAGGGGCGGCGTTGGCGGCGGGCCGGGGGGCAGGCGCAGCGCTTCGCCGACCAGATAGTCGCTCCCCTGCGCCACCAGGAAACAGAGAAAGCTGTCGAGCGGCTTGCGCACCGGCGTCAGCGGTACCTTCGGGCCGGTCTTGATGGTCAGCCGGAAATGACCGGGCTCCACCGGCCGCGAATCGAGCGCGGCGCTGAAGATCGTCGTGTCCTCCATCGTCCCCTGGCTGTCATCGAAGAGCTTCGTCTGGAGCGTGAGGCCGGAGGGAAGACTGGCGGTCGGCTGGCCGAACCGGTAGGAGTAGACGTCGAGAGTCTCGCTGCCGTCCGGCTCGAGCCGGGTCGAGGGCTGCTCGATGTTCAGATAGACGCCGTTCGTGTTCTCGCGCACGGCCGTCGTTCCTTCGACCCGGATGGCGACCGGCGTGTCGGCGATCTTCAGGCGCTCGGCCGGGGTCAGCTCGATCTGGAAAACGCCGGCGTGCTCGGGGAACACCACGTCCAGGAGCTTGCGGGTGGCGGAATCGGGGCCCGCATAGCGGAACGCGATCTCCCCTTTCGCGAGCGGCGTCCCGTCGAGAAAGCCCACCACGACCTTGCCGCCGGTGTTGAGCTCCCCCTTCTTCCCCGACGCCAGCGGCGCCGAGTTGAACAGGTCGACGATGAGCAGCGAGCGTCCTCCGGAAAGATCGCACACCCGGAAGTCGGTCCGGTTCCAATTCACGGTCGCCGCTTCCGCGCTCATGGCTTCCGCGCTCATGGCCTCCTCGGCGGCCTGGCGGCTGAACTCGATCTTGGCGAGCCCCTGTTCGGCCGCGGCGAGCGGAGGACTGCCGAAGGTCGCGGGCGTGTACAGCCGGCGTCCCGGGACGAGCTGTTTCGGCTCGTTGTCCGCGGCGGGGCCGATCACGGCGGCCAGCCGGCCGTAGCCGAAGCGGCTGCCCTGGGTGAACTCGTTGGCGCGCCTGGTCTGGAACATGTCGACGCCCATCTTCACGTCGAGGCCGGCGCTGCTGCGGGCGCGCAGAGCGTCGTACACCGGCGAGCGGCCGGACGGGTCGCTCCAGGTCAGGTTGGTCAGGCGCTGATGCCAGGTTCCGACGGCGACCTGCAGGCCGGTGATGCCGGCGTTCCCGCGGGCGAACCAGAGATCGCGAAGCTGCGGCACGCCGAGCTCGCCCGAGAATCCGCCGCCGCCCTCGATGTCGACGTAGATCCGAAAGCCGTAGACCGCCGAGCGGAACTGCATGCTGGGGTCGAGATCGACGAGCTTCGCGAATCCGAAAAGGCCGCCCTTGCCGTCGGGCTTCTGGGTGTCCGGTCCCGGCGAGGTCACACGCGCGCCGACCAGAGCGTCACAAGTGCGGTCCGAGCACAGCACACCATCGGGACCGGCGACGCTGGTGACCGCGCAATTCACCAGAAAGAGCTGCGCGGTGCCGTCGGGGTACTTGTACAGGCCGGTGTCGAAGTCGAGAGCCTGGCTCAGGTCGTAGTTCGTGATGAGGTTGTTGAGGTTGCCCGGCGCGGAATAGAACAACCCCATGAAGTGAATGCGCGGCACATCGAGATAGCTCAATCGCGTCCTCCTCTCTCTGCAGGGGGCCGATGGGCGACTGACGTCAATATGTCCTGCTTTCGGACCGAGGTCAAGGCACCGCCGAGTCGGCGGAAGGGGTCGATCCCTTTCCCGAAGTCATCGATCCCTTTCCCGAAGTCATCGATCACTTCCCGGAAGTCATCCATCACTTCCCGGAAGTCATCGATCACTTCCCCGGAAGTCATCGATCCCTTCCCGGGACTCATCGATGAGTTGTCCGAACCGATCGATGACTTCGAAGAAGGGATCGATGACTTCGCGGAAGGGAACGATGACTTCGCGGAAGGGAACGATGACTTCCCGGGACTCATCGATCCCTTCCCCGCCACTCGCCGGAACCTTTCCGCGAGTGATGCGTGGGACAGTGAATGCGACCGCCCCTCCAGCTCGTCGTCCGCGCGCGATGGGGCTGCTCTGAGTCAGCGCGCGCGCCGGTAGTGCATGGCGACCGCGCCGCTGCGGAGCGGCTTCGCCGAGACCAGCTCGAGCCGTCGCGTGCTGGGCAGCCCGCTCTGGTACAGGGTCGGGCCGTGGCCGGCGATCCTGGGGTGGACGAGGAACTTGTACTCGTCGATCAGATCCAGCCGGT
>JBIOTX010000286.1:0-12587 GCA_044866315.1 Thermoanaerobaculia bacterium
GGCTACGACGTCTACTTCGGACCGGCCGGCAGCGGATGCTCGAATCTGCACGCCACCGAGACGGGCACGACCTGGGCTCCCCCGTCAAGCGAGATCTTCGACGGCGCGACCTACGAGTGGAAAGTCACCGCCATCGGCGTTGGCGGGTGCACCTCGCCCTGCCGCACCTTCACCGTCGTCACCTGCCCCACCACCGCCCCCACGCTCGAGTTTCCGGCGGAGGAGAGCACCGTCCCGTTCGGCGAGATCGACCTCAATTGGTCCGACGTCCCGAACGCCACGCACTACGAGATCTTCATCGCCGTCGACGGCGGCTCGCCCTCGCTCATCGGCGTGACCACCGTGAGCCACAAGCAGATTGTCGTCGACCCCGGCCGGGACATCACCTGGGCGGTGAAGGCCAAGGCGCCCGGCTGCGACGGAATGATCTCGTACGGGATGTTCAGCACCACCTGTCCCGAGGACGTCCCGATCCCGAACACGCCGGCCGACGGCTCCCGGTTCAATCCGAACAGCCAGATCTTCTTCTCCTGGACCAGTGTCCCCGGCAGCGCCGGCTACGACCTCCAGGTCAGCGCCGACGACGGCGCGACCTGGGAGGCCGTGGTCGAGAACCTCGGCGTCCGCTCGTACACCACCACCCTCCCGGCCGGCGAGTGGCAGTGGCGCGTGCGCGCGAACTTCGACGGCGACTGCGAGCCCGCCTACTCGGAGAAGTCGACGCTCGTCGTCACCGAGGAGACCTGCAACAACCCGCCGCCCGCGCTGATCGCGCCGGCGGATCACGCCACAGTCACCGTCCCGTTCACCCTCGACTGGGACGACGTTCCGAACGCCGTTCTCTATCACGTGCTCATGAAGCCCAAAGGCGGAACGGCCCAGCGGATCGCCAGCACCGTGCGTTCGACCGTCGACGTCGACACGCTCGACAAGGGTGAATACGAGTGGGCCATCGTCGCCGACTTCGAGGGTTGCCCGAACACGACCTCCGCCGGGCGCACGATCATCGTCGCCGGGCAGGCCTGTCCGGACGATCCGCCGCAGCTGGTCTCGCCCGCCAACGGCGCGACCGGCGTCGACACGCCGCCCACCTTCGACTGGAACGGCGTCGACGGCGCGACCGAGTACCGCCTCTTCGTCGCCCTCGGCGACGAGGAGTTCAAGTTCTCCGGCGAGACCACGGGCACGGAGCTGAGCCGGTTCGTCCCCGAGAATGCCGTCATCCGCTGGTTCGTCTCGGCGGTCTTCCCCGGCGAGTGCGCGCCGGTGCGCAGCCCGGTCTTCACCTTCCGCACCGCGGCCGGCGCGTCGTGTCCCGATCAAACCATCAACCTGACCGCGCCCGCCAACGGCGCCACGGTCAGCTCGCCGGTCGCGCTCTCCTGGTCCGCCATCGACAACGTCGTCGCCTATCGCGTCTACGTGTCGATCGACGGCGAGGCGCCGGTAATCCTCACCCGCACCACCACGAACTCCGCCACGGTGCGGCTGCCCGCGGGCAACGTGGTCTGGCGCGTCGAAGCCCAGCGCGGCAACGACTGCCCGCCGGTCTTCTCCGGCGAAGGCCGGTTCACCGTGCAGACCGGCGGAAACTGCGCCGGCAATCAGGCGCCGGTGCTGGTCGCGCCCATCGGCACGCGCGAGGCCCCGGCTTCGGTGCGGAACCCGGTGAGCTTCTCCTGGGCGGCGGTCGCGAACGCGATCGGCTATCGCATCTGGGTCGCCCAGGGCTCGCCGGCCGCGTTCGAGGACATCGGCCTGACCCGGGAGACGCATCTCGAGAAGCTCCTGCCTCCGGGCTCCTATCAGTGGTTCGCGCAGGCGCTCTTCGAGAACTGCCGGCCGGTCGACTCTACGACGTCCTTCTTCATCGTGCAGGCCGACGAGCCGCGCTGCAGCGACGAGGTGCCGACCATCCTCGAGCCGGCGAACGGCGCCACGGTCACCACCCTGCGCTTCCGCGTGGTGGAGATCCCGTCCGCGGTGCGCTACCGCTTCTTCGCCGCCCGCGCCGAAAACGCCGACGATCCCGGCGACTTCATCTTCCTCGGCTCCTCCCCCGAGCCCGTGCTGGAAGTGGACCTCCCGCCGGGATCGTACGTCGCCTTCGCCGAGGCGGAGTTCGAGGAGTGCAAGTCGACGTTCTCGCCGCGGGTCAGCTTCACCATTCCGCGCGGCCAGGACTGCGACGACAATCCCGCGCCGACGCTCGTCGCCCCCGCCAATGGCGCATCCGTGACGACGCAGTCCGTCGACCTCTCCTGGAACGCGGCAGCAGGCGCCTCGTTCTACGTCGTCTTCGCCCAGGCCGGCGACGGCGCGCCGACGCCGATCGCCAAAACCACCGACACGCTGATTACTCACAACTTCCCGCGCGGCGAGATCCACTGGCGCGTGGCCGCGTTCTTCGAGAACTGCGAGCCCGAGGTCTCCGAGGAGTTCGTCTTCGTCGTCGCCCCGCCCGCGCAATGCGCGACGCGCAAACCGGTCCTGCTCTCGCCGCCCAGCCGCGCGGAAGTGCCGTCGCCCGTCTTCTTTGCCGCCACGGCCGTCCCGAATGCGAAGGCCTATCACTTCTTTGCCTGGCAGGGCGATGAAGAGCCGGTGCTCGTGGCCTCGAGCGACGAGCCGCGCGCACGGGTCGAGCTGCCGCCGGGCCACTACCAGTGGATGCTCGAGGCGGGGATCGAAGGCTGCGATCCCGTGCACTCCGCGGTCGGCGAGTTCACCGTCATCGAGGACACCGCCTGCGGCACGCCTGGCAAGCCGCGCGCGCAGGTCGTCGGCCAGGCTCTCTCCGGCACGCCGTATCGCCTGCGCTGGACGGAACAGGCCAACACCGCGCAGTACGAAGTGCAGGAGTCGCGGAATCCCGAGTTCGAGAGCGCGGAGACGTTCATCGCCGAGGAGCCGGAGATGGTCTTCGAGCGGGAGCAGGAGGCGGAGGTCCGCTACTACTACCGCGTCCGCGCCGTCAGCGACTGCAACGACCAGGTGGGACCGTACTCCAACGTCGTGAGCGTGCTCATCGTCCCGCTGCAGACCAAGAACGCCAGCGCCGAGATCGGCACCCGTGAGGACGTCGTGCAGAAGGTCTTCCTCCCCGGCGCCGCGGGCGGCGTGGCGGCGACCTTCTCCGTCGCCGCCGACAAGCCGTGGCTGAAGGTCTCGCCGTCGTCCGGCACGCTGCCGCCGGAAGGCATCACCCTCACCCTCACCGGCGATCCCGATCAGCTGAACCTCGGCACGAACACGGCCACGCTGCGGGTCACCACTACCACCGCGACGAGCGGTCTGCAGAGCCAGGCCTCGACGACTTCACCGATCCCGGTGAACGTCAGCCTGGTCACGCCGGTCGCGCCGGCCGGCAAGAGCGCGCCGCCTCCCGACGCCTTGATCTTCCCAGTCGTCGGCCACGCCGCCGGCGCGAACAACTCTTTCTTCGAGTCCGACATCCGCGTCACCAACCTCGGCGCGACGACGAAGAAGTACCAGGTCAACTTCACCCCGTCCGGCACCGACGGCACGGTCACCGGCAGCACCAGCACGATCGAAATCGCGCCGAACCAGACCGTCGCCCTCGACGACATCGTGGCCAGCCTCTTCGGCACCTCCGCGACGTCGAGCCTCCTGGGCATGCTCGAGGTGCGCCCGCTGACCTCCACGCCTGCGCCGAGCAGCGGCTTCACCCCGGTCATTCCGAGCGGCATCGCGCAGCTCCTCACCGCCGCGTCCAGCCGCACGTACAACTTCACCCCGAACGGCACGTTCGGGCAGTTCATCCCGGCCATTCCGTTCGCGAAGTTCATCGGCAAGGCCGTCAGCGGTCCGAACCCCATCCTGGCCCTGCAGCAGGTCGCGGAGTCCGTTGCCTACCGGGCCAACTTCGGCTTCGCCGAGGGCTCGGGGCAGCCTGCGAATCTCATCATGCGCGTGTACGACAAGGCCGGCACGCTCCTGGCCACGATCCCGGTCTCCCTCGGCGCCACGCAGCACCAGCAGATCAACGGTCTCCTCGCCAACAACGGCATCAAGGACCTCGCCGACGGCCGCGTGGAGATCGAAGTCACGAGCGGCAACGGCAAGGTCACCGCTTACGTGTCGGAGATCGACAACAAGACCAACGATCCGTTCCTGGTCGAGGCCAAGCCGAAGGGCGGCGTCACCTCCAGCCGCTACGTCCTGCCGGGCATGGCCTACATCAACACCGGCTTCGCCTTCTGGGTCAGCGACGTGCGGATCTTCAACGCCGGCACGACCTCCACGCCGGCCACGCTCACCTTCTATCCGCAGGGCAACCCGGCCGCGGCGGTGTCGAAGGACATCCTGCTCGAGGCGGGCGAGATCGAAGTGATCGACAACGTCGTCGGCGGATTCCTCGCCCAGCCCAACGGCGCCGGCGGCCAGATCGTGATCACCACGCCGGCCAACACCACCCTGATGACCACGGCGCGCACGTACAACCAGACCTCGAACGGCACGTATGGCCAGTACATCCCCGGCGTGACCCCGGCGGAGAGCGTCGGCGCGACCGACCGCGCCCTGCAGATCCTCCAGCTAGAGACCTCCCCGCGCATCCGCTCGAACATCGGCCTCTCCGAGACCAGCGGCTACCCGGCCACGGTCGAGGTGAGCGTGATCCAGTCCGACTCCATCGCCACCCCGTTCGTGCAGATCCCCCTCGCCGCGAACGAGTTCCGCCAGATCTCCCTGGCCGACTTCTTCGAGCCCGGCGCGGCGGTCTACAACGCGCGGGTCACGGTGAAGGTGATCAGCGGGATCGGGCGCGTGACCGCCTACGGCTCGGCGATCGATGTGATTACCCAAGACCCGACCTACGTGGTGGCACAGTAACCCGCCCTGACCCTCTCCCCGCGCGTTGCGGGGAGAGGGTCAGGGATGAGGGGCGGTGAGAACACGTAATTTTTTTCGTGTTCTCTCATTTGTTCAACTCCCGAAACGCAGCTGGCGCGATCCCGTGCTTGGCGATGAACCAGCGGTAGAAGGTCGAAGCGGTGCCGAAGGCGGAGCGAAGCGCAATCTCCTCGACCGAAAGTGGTGTGTGCCGGAGAAGGCGCTCGGCCTCTTTGAGTTGCTTCTCCCGGAGGACGACCCGGAGCGGCTTCCCGAGGATCGTCGGGGCGATCCAGCTCAGGTACTGGGGCAGGACGCGCAGGCGGGCTGCGAGCTCCGAGGTTCGAGCGGCGGTCTTGTGCAGGTAGCACCATCGCAAATAGACGTCGATCGTGCGTTCCAGACGTTGGCGGTGGGCGAAGGTGTAGGTGCGTTCATTCGGTTGCTGGCGGCCGCGCATCCATGGTAAGAGATGCGCGGGCAAACCTTCTCCCTACCTCGGAATGAGGGCAGGAATGAGGGTTCCTCGGTGGGTGGGTCGCGATCGCACCCACTCGGTTCGGCCTAGCCGACCGGAATTTGAATCCGGTGCTGCAGCCAGATGAGGAAGAGCTCCCAGACGCTCGGCGGCTCCTCTTCGGCAGTGACGCCGACGGGAGGTTGGATGTGACCTTGCGGCTGCTCTTCGGCGGTGACACCCCCCGGGGGTTGGATGCGTCCTTGCGGCTCCTCTTCGGCGGTGACACCAATCGGAGGTTGGATACGTCTCTGCGGCGGCTCGGTGCCCGGAGGTGGATCGTCGGCGAAGGCGGGAACAGCCGTAACAGCGACGAGGAGAATCAGGAGTGCGGCGCCACAAGCGCGCACGGACACACTTCGCATAAGCCCTCCTGTCCGGCTCGATCGCCGGACACATAATGAGGAGGGCGCCCTCTAGGAAGAGGGGGTAAAACGACGAAGGCGTTTCTTAGTGGTTTCTCAGCGTAGGCGGCCCGGAGGAGGGACGAAGAGGAGGTCCGGTTGACGCTCGACGCGCTTGACGAACGCGCGGACTGCACGCACCGCCTCTCGCGTGAGGCGTTGCTCGGCGGCGGCCGTTTGGATGTAGGCGAGGGCAGTGAGGGCGCTGGTGAGCATCCCCGCTTCCGTGAATGTATTGAAGACGTGGCGGGCGAGCTCCGCAACCTGCTTCCACATCTCGAGAGCAACCATGGCTTCGATGGCGTCGAGCGCCGCGAGGCCGGCGTCTCCGGTCATTCCGAGGATGGTGAACTGCACGCGCACGTCGTCGAGTCGACGCAGCGAGTCCTTGAACATGCCGCGGGCGAGGAGCACGCGGGCCATGCCCCACTCCGCGGAGATGCGATCCGTCTTCGGCCCGCTGATGCGGAACAGCGCGAGCGCTTTGCTGAAGAGGAGCGCTGCGTTCTCGATGTTTCCGGTGTCGAGGACGCAGTTGGCGAGCGCGTAGGATCCCTTCGCGATCCACTCCTGGCTGTCGATGGACTCGCCGTAGACGAGCACGTTGCGGAACAACTCCGATGCTGCTTCGAAGTTGTGTGATTCGTACATGACGCTGCCGCGCAGGAACATGGCCTTCGTGCGGCGTTCCGCATCACCGCACCGTTCGTACAGCGCCTCGGCGATCCGCACTTCGCGATCGGCGTCCGGGAACCGTTCGAGGTTGTAGTACACGGCGGCACGGACGAGGGCCACGTTCCCGAGGCCGAGGGTGTTCGACGTGACTTGGTCGTACTCACGCGCCGCGTGGTCCAAAGCATCAAGGGCAGCGGCTGGCTCGCCGAGTTGATTGAGGGCGTTCGCGCGCTCTTTCCACGCGCGACCCCGGAGGTCGTGGAGGGCGTTCGGCGGGTAAGCATCTTCGGGGAGCGCCTCGGCGACGGCGATCGCGGCATCGGCGAAGATGAGCGCGTGGAGCGGCTCTTTCGCGCAGACATCGAACGCCTTCTTCGACAGGAGGCGCACGACGCCGCCATGCACGAACTTCCGCTGCGACGCGAGGTTGCGGTATGCCGCCCTTTCCGGTTTGTCGAAGTAGTCCCGGAGCAGCTCGTCGGCGTCCGCGTTCTCGCGCGCCACGCGGGCGCCGTACTCCAGCGACGCGGTCGACCTCTCCGACGCGAGAAACGTCTCGTCGTCCTCGCCGGCGAACGTGGCGACGAAGGTGTCGTATGTATCGGCGCAGTCCGTACACCGCGCCAGGTGCGCGTGGATCTCGAGGGTGCGGTCCGGCGCAATGGCGTCGGGATCGGAGGCGAAGAGGGCCAGCTCCGGTTCAGGAATGTGGGGCCCGGTCACGATCAGGCGTTCTCCGTCATGGATCGGTGAGCCGCGACCGCGCGCTTCCGGCATTGATGGAGGCGAAGGAGGATCGTCGCGGGCGTGGTCCGCAACGCCTCCGCGATCGTGCGGGTGGTCTCTCCCTGCACGTAGTAGCGCTGGAAGAGCTCCCGGCACCGGCTGCCGACACGCGCGAGCACTCCTTCGAGGAGGAGCTTGCCCTCGACCTCGCGGCCGACGTCATCGCGTGCGATCGCAGGGCAGGGCTCTACCGCGCAGAAGATGGCGTCGGTGCGGTCGGCGCGCTTGAGATGGTTGCGCGCGGCATTGCAGATTGCCCCCACGAGGTAGGGCCACACATCGTTCACCTCGTCCGCGTGCGTGAAGAAGGTCGTGAACACGTCGTGGACGAGCGTCTCCGCCTCGGCGAGCTGGATGCCGTACTTCCGGTACGCGATCCTCCGCAGCCTCGGGGCGTACAGCAGGTATGCCTCCTCGAATACCGGCGCGCCGCTCGCGGTCCCATCTGTCCGCAGAACGGGGGGCACCTCACGGGTTTCCTGCTGCATCTCTCCCTCCTCAGGTGTGACGAATCCGATGGAAACTCCTACCCCCTGTTGAAGAATTGCAAGACACCTATACGAGGCGCGTTGAAGAAGCGACAGTCTTTCGAGGCGCGGATACGCGGCAGACTCCGATCCGAACCATGGCGCCAACACCACAAGCCATACGAACTTTCTTTCGCGAGCAACGCACACAGCCGCTCGCGGACGCTGCGGCCCTCCTAGGCTGGTCCCGCGCCCAGGTGAAGCACCGCGCGATCAGTGACGAGGCACTCATGCGCGGTGGGCTCGTCCCGTGGTCGCATGTCGCCTCGTGGCTCTTCGAGGCGTGGACATACGAGTGGGTCGTGCTCACCCTCGGGCCGGAGGCCGCGCTTCTTCCTCCGGGGCTGCGCGCCATCCCCGTGATCTGGCTCGCACCCGCCTGGGTGATCCACGGACTCGACGTGCAGCGCCAGGTGGAGGTGCTGCCGCACCGCACAGTTCGCCCGAGCACCCTCTCCGAGTACCTGACGGACTTCCTCGGCCGCGGCATCGACCCGCACACCGTGGAGCTCCTGCGCGGTGACCGCGACTTCATGCAGGCGTTCGAATTTCCCTACGGAGGGACCGATGCGTAGGTCCTAGGACGAGGGATGGTGGTCCGCGGACCAGCGGCGTGGCCAGGTGAAGCGCTGCCGCTGGTTCCGGAATGACGCGCATTCGTGCGCGAACCAACTTCGTCGGTTCTCCGATAACCGTGGCGGCAGGCCTACGGCGCGTGTTGCTGCGGGAATCACTTGCGACGGCAGCCCTACGGTGCGTGTTGCTGCGGGAATCACTCGCGACGGCAGCCCTACGGTGCGTGTTGCTGCGGGAATCAATCGCGACCGTAGCCCTACGGTGCGTGTTGCTGCGGGAATCACTCGCGACCGTAGGCCTACGGTGCGGACAGCAGGATTTTGGCGCAAATGTGTTACACGCGGCGTCAACTGTCATTCCCGGAGGACGTTTTCCGCTCCGCGAACGGTTGCGAGACGTTCGCGCAGCCTCGCCGGTGCTCCCAAAACGGCAGCAGGTGCTTCAGGCAGCAGCGGGGTTGGCTTCGCGGAGCATCGCGACTGGTTCCCGCAGCAACGTGCACCGTAGACCTACGGTCGCGAGTGATTCCCGCAGCAACGCGCACCGTAGCTACCGATGCGTCCGGCAAAAATGGAATCGCGTACGACCTATTCATCCCCGCCCGGCATACTTCGCGGCCCGCTCGTCCATGCCCGCCGCCCGGAAGTGATCGGCGAGGAGCTCGGGATCCGTACCGGGGAAACTCTCCAGCGCCAGCGCCAGCACGGCATGCATGTCCCGCAGCTCCTCCTCGGAAAGCAGCTCTACGGCGGCGTGGGCGACGCGGTCGTGGTACGTCTCGACCGCCTCACCCGCGGCCGTCTCGCGCGTGCGGACCAGATGCTGCGCCGCCAGCGTGGCCAGGGTGTCGTCGAAGTCCTCCCTCCGAAAGACGAGGCGAAGCGCCGGGATGAGAATGGCCCGCCCGTTGACGGCCACGTACTGCAGCATGCGTGCGGCGCCGGATTCCAGGCGGAGGACTCGAGCCTGCAGCACTTCGCGAATGATCGCGTCGCGCCCCTGGCCCGCCATGGTCTCGCGAATCCCGTCGCCGGCCAGCGCGAACGAGCGCGCCAGCTCGTCGATGAACAACGGATTGCCGCCCGACTCGTCGGCGATCATGTTCGCCACTTCGCGCCAGTCATCGGAGTCCCCGAGGAGCGCCGCGGCGAGCTGTCGCGATTCCTCCGAGGTGAGCTCGGCGACTTCGAGGTCGCGGACCGGCATCTCCGCGCGGAACGCACGGACGAACGGGCTGGACTCGGCCTCGTCGGAACGGTACGCGGCGATCAGCAGCAGCGCGGGTGCGTCAGGCGGCCGGAGGACGTCCGCGAGCAACTCCGCGCTATCGGCGCCGGCCCACTGCAGGTCGTCGATCGCCAGCACCAGGGAGGTGCGGTCGGAAAGGCGGAGAAACAGCTCGCGAATCGCCGCAAACGCACGATGGCGGAGCTCGACCGGATCGGACACGACGGCCGTACCTCCCCGCCGTCGGGAACGAACGATGTCCGCCTCATCGCACAGGACGGGGAAGAGCTGCTCGGCCGCGGCGATGTCCCGCGGCAGAAGCACCTCCAGATCATGGAGCTCGAGACGCGACAGGTAGCGATGCAGGGCATCGATGAGACTGTCGACGCCTTTGTACGACACCGACTCGTGCTGGTAACAGCGGCCGGTGAGCACGAGGAGCTCGGGCACTTCGTCGCGCAGTCGCTCCAGGAACGTCCGGATCAGCGCGGTCTTGCCGGCGCCCGAAGGGCCTTGCACGCAGACCGTCGTCTGTGTGCCGCCGGCGCTGGCGTCGAACGCCTCGCGCAGCGCGCGCAAGTGTCGATCGCGCCCGATAAGCGGCTTGGGCGGTGTGCGCTTGGTGGTGACGGTCTGCGGCGTCGAACGCAACAGCCGCTGCAGGATCTCGTCGCCGGTCGGTCGCTGCTGCGGATCGCGACGCAAGAGATCCCTGCACAGCGCGTCGATGTCCTCGGGAATCCCGGAGGCAATCGTGCTCGGCGGCGGTACATCGCCGCCCCGTTTCTGGTTGATCACATCGACGTAGGTGCCGCGGAACGGCACCTGGCCGGTGAGCGTGTCGTACAGCATGATCCCGACGCTGTACCAGTCGCTGGCCGGCCCGAGGGGCTCTCCGCCGCCCTGCTCCGGCGACATGTAGGCGGGGGTGCCCGAGGTGCTGGTGCTCGCCTCGGTCGCGCGCGTGTCGGTCTCCGTGACCAGGCCGAAGTCGAGAAGGACCACCCGCCGGTCGTCGGCGACGAGGACGTTCGAGGGCTTGATGTCGCGATGGAGCTTGCCGGCGTTGTGAAGAGCGATCACCCCGGCGGCCAGCTGCGCGAGCGCGACTCGCAGCCGGCCGATATCCGCGTGCATCGGCGGCAGCTCGGCCGGCGATTCCTCCGGAAGGGGCGCCTCTCTCCGGACGTGATCGATGAAGGTCGTCCCGCGAATGAGCTCCATCGACACGAGCCACTGGTCGCCCTCGGCGATCAGCTCGTAGAGCCGGACGAGATTGCGATGGGCGATGTTCGTGAGCGAGCGGAACTCGCGCTTGAATCGATAGAGCGCCTCCGGCGTGGCGTGGCGAAGCGCCTTGAGGGCGACAACCTGATTGCGGACCGGGTCGAAGGCCTCGTAGACCACGCCGAAGGCGCCGGAGCCGATGCGTCTCCGCACCTGGAAACGGGTGCTGTCGATGGACTCGCCGGGGGGCATTGGACCATCAGAATGATAGAGCGATTTTCCTCACCCTCACCTGATTCGTCGTCGAGCACTCCAGCACCCACAGCTCGCCCTTCGGGCTGACTCCCCCGCCCGTCGGCGTCCACGGCCACTTCGACTTGGCGATCACGTACACCCGGCCGTCGCGGGTCACGCGTTTCACTTCCCTCCGCCCGCTCACGGCGACGTAGACGTTGTCCTTGACGTCGCTCCAGAGTCCCTGGATCTCGTGCCGACCGGACGGGCCGATGCCCTTGATCATCGTCGACGCCCGGCCGTCGGAGGTGATCCGCACCAGATCGCCGCCGTCGATCACGTACACCGTCCCCCGCGGCGTCGCGTGCATCCAGCGCATGTTCCTGAGGCCGCGGGCGAGGATCGCGCCATTGCGGCGGACGGCGTTCTGGTCGCGGTCCGCCCAGTACATGTTCCCGGCGCGGTCGCGGACGAAGCTGTAGTTCGTCAGAAACCCATCGCGCCGGGGGATGACCATGGAGACCTTCCCGTCCGAGGCGCGGCGCCAGACGTAGTGGCCCCACTTGTCGATGCGCTCGCCCTCGTACCAGAGGTGCTCGCCGTAGAGGTTGTCCTGGCCGTCGATCGCCAGCTCGTGCGTGTGCACGTCCGGCACGGCCACCGTTTTCGTCCCGTCCGGCGCGACCCGCCAGACCCGGTCCAGATCGGAGTAATAGAGGTTGCCGTGGGAGTCGAAGACGACGCTCACGGGCGGGTGGGCGTGGAGGGCGAACGCGAACAACAGGGTCGCCAGCGCTGTTTTCATGATCAGAGGATGCGCGAACGGCCGCGCCGTTAACGATGCGTATAATGCGCGCCGCAAATCACGGAGGTTCCCCTTGGCAGAACAACAGTACGACGTCGTCATCATCGGCAGCGGGCCCGGCGGATACGTGGCCGGCATCCGCGCCGGTCAGCTCGGCCTGAAGGTGGCCGTGGTCGAGAAGGATCCGTTCCTCGGCGGGACGTGTCTGCACCGCGGCTGCATCCCCACCAAGGCCCTGCTCGAGAACGCGGACGTCTGGCAGAAGATCCAGAAGGCGAAAGACTTCGGCATCACCGTAGGCGACGTGTCGATCAACTGGTCCGAGGTGCAGAAGAGAAAACAGGGCGTCGTCGACAACAACGCCAAAGGCATCGAGTTCCTGTTCAAGAAGAACAAGGTCGAGAAGGTCGTCGGCCACGGCCGGGTGGTCAAGCCGGGCGTCGTCGAGGTCTCCGGCGAGGGTGGCAAGAAGACCCTGAATACGAAGAACATCATCCTGGCCATGGGCTCGGTGCCGAAGGACCTGCCGCACATCAAGGCCGACGGCAAGCGCATCATCAACTCCGACCACATCCTGGCCCTCGACTATGTGCCGAAGTCGATGCTGGTCATCGGCGCCGGTGCGGTCGGCTGCGAGTTCGCCTCCATCTTCCAGCGCTTCGGCACCAAGACCACCATCGTCGAGGTCATGCCCCTGCTCCTCCCCATCGAGGACGACGAGATCTCCAAGGAGTTCACGCGCATCTTCAAGAAGA
>JBIOTX010000287.1:0-13635 GCA_044866315.1 Thermoanaerobaculia bacterium
GGACGGTCACCGCGCCGGCGGCGAGGATGGCGAAGTCCGCCATCGCCCACTCCGGGCGGTTCTCGGCGAGGATGGCCACGCGGTCGCCGCGCTTGACGCCGAGGTCGTGCAGGCCGGCGGCAAAGGCGCGGACGGTGTCCCGAAACTCAGGAACGGTGACGTCGATCCACTTGTCGCCGCTCTTGTACCTCAGGATTGCGGGCCGGTCGATGGACGACGTCACCGCAAAGATGTCGTTGAGCGTTTTCGGGTCCTGCATGCTCCCCCCTCGAAGCGAGGTAAGTGCTGAGATCGGGGGATCATAGCAGGTGGAGGGCAGGCAATCCTGCCTGTCCTCAGGGCGAATCAGGCCACTTTCATCCAGCGCCAGAGCTCGGGAATGGTCGGGCGCTTGCCGTAGGAAAGGATGCCGATCCGGAAGATCTTCGCACTGGCCCAGAAGAGCGCCGCGATGGTCGCCACCGAGGCTAGGATGGACACGGCGATGTGCCAGAGCGGCGGCTCGGAGACCAGGGTCCTCACGAACATCGTGATCGGACCGAACACCGGCGCGAGGGAGAACGACACGGCCAGCTTGGAGTCGGGGTTCATGATGATCGGGAACATCACGAACCAAGGCCCCATCATGAAGAGGGTGATCGGGGCGATGAACTGCTGGGCCTCTTTCTCGGAGTTGCTGATCGCACCGGCGATGGCGTAGACGCAGACGTAGGTCAGGTACGCGAGAAGGAAGAAGACGAAGAAGAAAACGAAGACGATTGGCCGGAAGAACTGGGTCACGTTCACGCCGGCGGTGGCCGCGACGGAGACGCCGTACGCGCTGGCGATGAGTCCCATCAGGGCCCAGACGCCGATCTGGGTGAGGCCGACCGCGGCGACGCCGAGGATCTTGCCGGTGAGGAGCTGGATCGGGCGCATCGAGGAGATCAGCACCTCGACCACGCGATCGGTCTTCTCCTGGACGATGCCGCGCATGATGTCGTTGCCATAGATGAAGGACGGGAGGAGGAGCAGGGCGGCGAAGATGAAGGCCAGGAAGAGGTTCAGCTCCCCGCCTTTCTTCTGCTCGCCCGACTTCGAGATCTGCACCGCCTCCACCGGCACCTCGGCCATCAGGCTCTCGACCATGTCCTGGTTGATGCCGTTCGCGGCGAGGCGATAGCGCTGGATGATCTTGTTGGTCAGGCGCCCGAGGCGCTCCTGGGTCATGACGTCGGTCGAGGAGCGGCTGTAGTACGTCATCTGCGCGTCGTCGGCGGTCATGGCGTTCGCGGGGATGACGAACACGCCGTCCAGGCGGTTGGCGTCGTCCGAGTCCGCCCGCAGGCGATCGAAGTACGGCTGGGCCTCGGCCTTCACGTCGGCGGCTGCCTTCTTGTCGACGTACTGGATATCGAGGGTCGAGGGGATCTGCACGCCGCGGCGGCGGCCGGTGAGGGCCTCGCGCGCTTCCTTTTTCGGGTCGGTGGCCTCCTTCTCGTTCGGCTTGGTGAAGGCCTGGCGCAGGTTGCCCGTGGCGTCGAGGACGGCGATCCGCTTCACGCCCATGCCCTTGGCCATCATGAACGTCGGCAGGGCCATCATCATGAGCATGAGCAGGGGGAAGAGGAGGGTCATGATGAGGAAGGCTTTCTTCCTCACGGTCTGCAGGTACTCGCGCTTGAGGACGGCGAAGAGCTTGTTCACTGCGTCACCTCGTGGCCGAGCGTCTCGGTCCCGACTTTCTCGATGAAGATCTGCTCGAGCGAGGGCGTGGCGATCTCGAAGCGGCGGATGCGCAGACGGCCCATGGAGGCCTGGAGGATCTGCTGCGTGTCCGCGCCGTCGGCGAGACTCAGCTCCGCGGCGTTGCGCAGGATCGCCGCGCGCTTGACCTGCGGCAGATCGCGGAGGAAGGAGCCGTCGCCGTCGAAGTCCATGTGCAGCGTGTTCTTCCCGAAGGAGGCGCGGACGTTGTCGAGGCTCCCCTCCAGCACGACCTGCCCGCGGTGGATGAGGATGATCTCGTCGGCCATGCGCTCGGCTTCCCCCATCATGTGCGTGGAGAGGAGGATGGTCTTTCCCTCCTGCCGCAGCTCGCGGAGGAGGTTGCGCACCAGGACCATATTCACCGGATCGAGCCCCGACTGCGGCTCATCGAGGATGATCAGGTCGGGATCATGGAGCAGCGTGCCGATCAGCTGGATCTTCTGCTGATTGCCCTTCGAGAGCTCCTCGACCTTGGCGTCGCGCTTCTCGGTCAGCTCGAAGCGCTCCAGCCAGTAGTCCACCTTCTTGCGCACCTCGGCCGGGCGACGGCCTTTGATCTCGGCCAGGAACAGCAGCAGCTCCACCAGCTTCATCTGCTTGTAGAGCCCGCGCTCCTCGGGCAGGTACCCGATCCGGTCGCGGAACGGAACCCCGTTCTCGCTCCCCAGCCACCGGATCTCCCCGGAGTCCGGCATGAAAATGCCGGTGATCATCCGGATGGTGGTGGTCTTCCCGGCCCCGTTGCGCCCGAGCAGGCCGGTGATCGTCCCCCGCCGCACGGTGAACGAAACCCCGTCCACCGCCCGCACGTCCCCGAACACCTTCACAACATCCCGAACCGCCAGAATGTCCGTCATGCCCCGTCCTTCCCCGCGAAAAGCGACGGGGTATTGTACGGGGGAGGGGGGTCAGGGTTTGGGGGCGACGATTCCGTCGTCGTACGTCTGCAGCCGAAACGTCTTCTGAATTTTGTGCAGAATCTTCTGGATGACCCGCTCGAATCCTCCCCAAGCTGTGCGGTTATCGCGTGGCGCTGCAAGGGATGACGTAGCGATCATCAACGAAACGATGATCGCAAGTACACGAACCCTTACTGAACGTCTGTTCATCCTGCCCTCCTCGGCCGGTTGATCGGAGGGCGCGCCCCTAGTCCTAGGAGTGACGGAGACGCACGAATCCCTACCCTGCCGCGCCAGATTGCGCCAGATTACCGTTAATCCAGGGGCACGAACAGCAACGCAGGTTGCTGGGGGAGCTCACGAATGTAGCGCCGAACATGCTTTGCGAGTTGCTGAGTCGCTCGGCCGGCCGCGGCTGCTTCGCACATATATGCGAGAGCTGTGCGCGCGCGTACGCCGTACGGCACGCCGCTTCGTTCGAACTGCGACATCGCCGATGCGCAAAGCTCAACGACCTCTGCATGCTCCTGCCGCGAGAGAAGCAGGTCGGCGATGTCAAGTGCCGCAAGGGCGGCTTCCGAATGCATACCCAGATCTTCAAAGTCCTGGCGGGCGACCCGCAGGCGCGAGAGCGCTTCGTCAGTCCGACCGGCAGCGGCCAGTGTGCCGGCAACCATATAGCGAATTCTGACGGCTTCAGCGGGGTTGCCGTTATCCACTAACAGTGCGGCTGCCATCGAGTAGTTCGCCAATGCCGAGGTGTAATCGCCTAATTCGCGCTGACAGCTGGCCACATTGCTCAGGTGGCCGGCGTAAGACCGCACATCACGCTCATCCGCGGCGTCGAGAAGTCGCGACCATATCTCGAGCGCCTCGGCGAAGCGCTGCTGAGAGAAGAGAACCGAAGCAGCGATGGAGTCGGCGGATCGCACACGTCCGGCATCCGCGAAGCTGCGCATCCGCTCCCCCGTAGCCCGCGCGGTCTCGGCGGCAGCGGCGAAGCTCTCCATTCCCCTCTCCACCAACGCCCGCACAATCCCCACCCTCGCTACATCGTACTCACCCACCACACACCCGCCGAAGTGCGTTTCGGCCGCGACCACCGCCCGCTCGGCCTCGGCGAACTGGCCGGTGTAGAAGAGCGCGTACGCCCGCTCCCGCCACGCCGCCCCCCGTAGCTTGGCCACGGTGTCGGACGGGTGGGCGGCGGCGTCGAGGTGCTCGGCGATGTCCGTCGCCAGGGCGGAGATCTCGACCGCGTCCGGGGGCATGGTGTCGATGGCGCGGTCGCAGGCGGCGATGAGTTTGCGGACGACGCCGGCGGTGCGGTACTCGGGGTGCTGGCGGAGCTTGTCCGCCCATGCTTCGCGCGGGCCGGCGAGGAGGTCGCGCAGGTAAATCTCCGCCTGGCTGTCCTCGCTGGCCATGCGGTCGGCGAAGGCGCGGAGGTTGAGGATGGTCGCCGGGACGACGGCGTCGCGGCAGGGGTTCGGGTTCCAGGTCGCGGGGTCGCGAAGAGACTCGGTGACGAGCCGCAAGGTGTCGAGCTTCTCGCTGCACTCGGGACAGCGCGGGAGGTGCACGTCCGCCCTGACGTTCGGCTCGAGGAAGGCCATCAGGGCTTCGTCGTCGTAGTGGCGCTCGATCATCCCTTCACCGCGGTGATGTTCATGTAGATCTCACGCATGCGCTTGAGGCAGTTGTGGATCAGTTTCTCGGCGTAGCGGTTCGTGGTCTCGAGCTCCCTCGCCACGTCGCCCGCCGAGCGCCCTTCGAAGTAGTGCAGGTACAGCGTCTCCCGGCAGCGCGGCTGGAGGTACTCCAGCGCCTGCCGGACGGTCATGTTGCGCGCGAACTTCTCCGCGAGACCCACCGATCCCTGATCGGCGTGATCGCAGAAGTCCTCGGGCAGCGACTCCGTCCGCCCCTGCGCGCGCCAGTAGTGCCGGCTGGCGTTGCACATCGCCGCCACCAGCCAGGCCCGCACGTTGTCGATCTTCGTCCCCGTCTGCAGGAAGGAGAGGAAGACTTCCTGGATCAGGTTCTCCGCGTCGCAGTCGGGGATGCGGAACTTCCGGCAGGCGACGTACAACAGCAGGGTCCGGTGCTGCACGTAGAGCAGCTCCACCTCATCGGCAGGCGATGTGGGGACCGCGACCGGCGTGGCGTCGGTCAGGCGTGGCTGCGGCTTCTTCTCGCTGCCGCGAGAAGCGGCGGATGCGGCGTCGCTCGCGTTCTGATCAAGCACGGCCTTTCCCTCGGCTTGTTGCACGGCGGACCGTTGCACTGTTGTGGACTTTAGACCCATCTCACGTTACCACGTTTCTTCCGCGCAGGCGACTTCGGAACGAAACCTTCCACTGCTGGACGATTGGACCCGCGACAAGAGTACCGCATTTTGTGACGGATTTTACGGATTTAAGGACATCATCGCATGAACCCGCTTTTCGATGCTATCCTCCGCCGCCGTGAACGCCGACCAGACCCGCGGATTCCTCGACGAGACTTGGACTTCCTCCATCGTCCCGACGCTCGAGCAGTACATCCGCATCCCCAACCAATCCCCTCTCTTCGATCCCGACTGGAAGCGTAACGGCTATATGCATCAGGCAGTTGCGCTGGCCCGAGGATGGGTGGAGCAGCAGCAGGTCGGCGGCATCCGTATCGAGGTGCACGAGATCGACGGCCGCACGCCGGTCATCTTCATGGAGATCGACGGCGACGCGTCTTCCACGGTTCTGATGTACGGCCACCTCGACAAGCAGCCGGCCATGGTCGGCTGGGAGGAAGGCTTCGGTCCGTGGACGCCCGTCCTCCGCGACGGCCGCCTCTACGGCCGCGGCGGCGCGGATGACGGCTACGCCATCTTCGCCACCATCGCCTCGATCCGGGCCCTGCAGCAGCAGAAGCTCGCCCACTCCCGCATCGTCGTCCTCATCGAGTGCTGCGAAGAGAGCGGCTCGATCGATCTGCCCGCCTACATCGATCTCCTCGCCGACCGCATCGGCACGCCGCGCCTGGTGATCTGCCTCGACTCCGGCTGCGGCAACTACGAGCAGCTCTGGATGACCACGTCCCTGCGCGGCTCGATCGTCGGCAACCTCAACGTCGAGGTGCTCACCGAAGGCGTGCACTCCGGCGACGCCAGCGGCATCGTGCCCTCGAGCTTCCGCATCATCCGCATCCTCCTCGACCGGCTCGAAGACGCGTCCAGCGGCCGGATCATCCCGGAGTGGCTGCACGTGGAAGTGCCGCCGGAGCGCCTCGAGGAAGCGAAGGCGACCGCGCGCGTCCTCGACGACGAGGTCTGGTCGAAGTTCCCATTCCTCGAAGGCATGCAGCCGGTCTCGAAAGATCCGCTCGAGCTGCTGCTCAATCGCACCTGGCGCCCGGCCCTCTCGTACATCGGCCAGGCCGGCCTCCCCGATCTCGTCCAGGGCGGCAACGTCCTCCGCCCGCGCACCTCGATCAAGCTCTCGCTGCGCATTCCGCCGTCCCTCGACGCGACCGATCTCGATCGCAAGCTGAAGAACCTCCTCGAGAGCGACCCGCCGTACGGCGCACGCGTGGAGTTCGAGCCCGAGAAGGGCGGCGGCGGATGGGTGGCTCCGGCAGTCGCGCCCTGGCTCGAGGAGTCGATCGAGCGCGCCTCGAAGACCTACTTCGGCAAAGGCCCGATGACCTTCGGCGAAGGCGGCTCGATTCCGTTCATGGGCATGCTCGGCGCGCGCTATCCCCAGGCCCAGTTCCTCATCACCGGCGTCCTGGGGCCGCACAGCAATGCCCACGGCCCGAACGAGTTCCTGCACATCCCCTACGCCAGTGCGCTCACCGCATGCGTCGCGCAGGTGCTCGCCGACGAGCGCAAGAACGCCTAGGCGTGCCCGCCTGAGTACTTCTTCTCCCCGGCCTCGATGCGGATCGGCAGCCGGTTCTGCGGCGGTGGCAGCGGGCAGGTCGCGAACGGCGTGAACGCGCAGGGCGGGTTGTACGCCTTGTTGAAGTCCACGATCACCTTCCCGTCCGCGCCGGGCATCTTCGCGTAGAGATACCGCCCCGCGGGATACGTCGCGTCGCGGCTGGTCGTGTCCTTGAAAATGATGAACAGCTCGTCCCCCTCGGGGAGCGGATCGATCCGGTACTCCTTGCCGTCGACCGTGAACACGAGCGCGCCCGGAATGTCCGTCTCCGAGCGCATCCCGGTGATGTCGTCGATCGCGACCTTCTTCGGCGGGTTGTAGCGCTCGAGCCGCGCCTCGACGCGCCACTTCGGATCGATCGGAAAGTACTCGAGGCCCGCGAAGTGCGTCCGCGTCTCCGCCGCGGCGTCCTTCACCCGCAGGGCGTAGCGCTCGCCGCGCTTGATGACGTTGAAGCGCACCGTGTCCATCTGCACGACCGTCGGACCCTTCTCGTCCGCGTCACTGAGCAGCACCGTGGGCCCGGTCAGCGGCTTTCCCTCCGCCGTCATCGGCGGCACCGGGTGGAGCGTCGCCTTCCCCGCGGCGAGATCGATCTTCACCAGCGGCGCGCCGGCCTTCCGCAGGGTGACGGTGTTCTCCCCCTCCCGGAGCCAGTGCAGGCCGATGAGCGTCAGCCAGCTGTCCTCGGCCTTGAGGCGCGTGGCCCGATTGCCCTGCCAGTCGGCGATCTCCTTCCGGTAGCCGGCCTGGTCCTCGGAGGCCGCTTTCTTCTCCGCCGGCCGGCAGGCGGACAAGGCGAGCAGAGCCAGAGAGATCGCGACGAGTCGTTTCATCCCGTTAGGATAGCGTCCGGACGGTTTTCCTTTCTCGAACATGCGTGTCAAAGAATCGTGGCCGAAGTCGCCCCCTTCCCGGCTGGAGCAGCGGAGCGTGCCGAAGTGACGGTCCCGCCGAGCCTATGGTCGGAGGAGCAGAAGCTCCTGGAGGCGATTCGCGCCGGCGACCGGGAGGCCGCCGAGGAACTGGTCGAGAGGACGTACTCGGCCGTATTTGCATCGATTTACCGGCTCTGCGGCGACAGCGATCTCGCCGCGGACCTGACCCAGGAGACGTATCAGAAAGCGTGGGGCGCGCTGAAGGGATTCGACGGACGCTCGCAACTCTTCACGTGGCTCTACCGTATCGCCTACACGACGTTTCTGAACCATATCCGGCGGCCGCGGCGGATGACCTCGCTCGACGAGCCGGACGCAATCGATGTACGAGACGAAACGCCATCCGTCGCTGACGTGTTGGTGAAACAGGAGGATGCCGAGCGACTCCGCGAGGCAGTGATGAAGCTCCCCGAGGACTTGCGATTCACGGTGACGGCCCATTTCTGGGGAGGACTGCCGGTGAAAGAGATTGCGAGCATCGAGAACATCACCACGGTGGCCATTCGCAAGCGGCTGCACAAGGCGTTCTCGCTGCTCGAGTCCATGCTCGACGAGGAAGTGCAATGAACTCCAGACGGAAAGCAGATCTCCAGCGCAAACTGACGCTGGCTTCGGTGCCGAAGCCGCCGGCGGGCCTCGCCGAGCGGATCAAGTCGGACATCCCCTCGTATCTTCATCCCGAAGCCGACCGCCGGCGGATGTCGCGGTCGATCAACTTCAGCATGCGCGTCGCCGCGTCGATCCTGCTCGTGGTCGCCTCGGTGGTCGGGGTGTTCTACCTCCTCGAGCCGGAAGCCGAGATGCAGGTCGCATCGAAGACCGTTCCGCCCGCTGGCACTGCGCCGGCTCCGCAGCCGACCCTCGCCGACCGCGTGATGGCCAGCGCGCCGACGGAAACCGTACACCTCGAGATCACCGAGGAAGCAAAGTCCGCCGCGCCGGTGACGCAGATCGCCGACGCGGCGCTCGACGTGCCGCGGCCCGCGCCGCTGCGTGCCGAGATGCGCCGCGAGCGGACGGATGACGAAGGCGTGGAAGGCGGCGTGGAGGGGGGCGTGATGGGCGGCGTCGCCGGCGGAACCGTGGGCGGTGTGATCGGGGGCACGAGGGCAACCGAGCCGCCCGCACAGATCGCCGAGGTCGCGCCTGCGCCTGTGGCGGCTGCAGAGGGAGAGTACGAGTACGCTCCCATTCCTCCGGCGGCTCCGGCGCCGGAGCCTGCGCCGAGCGCGCCCGCGCGGGCGAAGGCCACCTTCGCCACCCCGTCGCTGGTCAAGGAAGCGCAGGCGGCGGACCTCTCGTTCGCGCAGAAACAGTCCGCCTTTGGGATCTCCACGGACGCGGCGGTCTTCGAGCGCATCAAGACCACGCTCGAAAGCGGCCAGCGGCCGCAGGCGAGCAGCGTGAACGTCGAGGCCCTGGTGAACTACTTCGCCGGCGCGCCGGCCAAGCCGCGCCGCCGCATCGAGCTGGCAGTGGAAGGCTCGCCCGCACCGGTGCAGGTGCAGGGCAAGCGCGGCATCCTCCGCTTCACCATCGACACGCCGTCGACCACCGAAACGCCGCGCCCGGTCGCAACGGACGCGCGGATCGAGATCGAGTTCGACAAACGTGCCGTCGCCTCCGCCAAGCGCGTCGGCGACGAGGAAGGGATGGCCGGAGAGGCGGCGCTGCTGCAGAACTTCTCCGTCACCGGTCTCTACGAGCTCGAACTGCACCCGATGACGGCGAGCCAGCGCGTGGCCACGGTGCGCCTGCGCTACCGCTCCCCCGAGACCGGAAAACAGCGCACCATCGAGAAGGTGCTCCGCGGCCGCGACTTCGCGAAGCAGTGGACCCAGGCCTCGCGCCGCCATCGTCTCGCCTCCCTGGGCGCGGTCTGGGGCGAGTCGCTCAAGGGCATGGCCGGCGGAGTGGAGGTCGCGCAACGCGCGAACGAGCTGGCGACGCAGGAGCCAAACGACACCCGGGCCGGGGAGCTGGCCCGGCTGGCCGCCGCCTCGTCGAAGCTGCGGCCGTCGACGCCGACCGGCAGCGGCCGCTAGCTAGCGCTCGCGCTTCTTCCCGCCGCCGAACTTCCGGATCGACTGGAAGTGCACGTCGAAGTAGTTCGCGGCGGCGCGCAGCGCGTTTCCGACCGTCCAGCCGTCCTTGGTCGGGATATTCTCCATGGCCAGGCGCATGTGCGGCGGGAGCTTGCTTCGGCAGCGGCGGCAGAGCGCGTTGCCGATGGTCTTGTCCAGGTCGCAGCGCGGACACTGGCGCTTCTTCGAGAGAACCACGACTTGATCTTTCGTCAGATGCATCGGAATCCTCTCCGCACGACATTATTGTGTCATACGAAACTCGGCGGCGAAACGTCACGCGCCCGGCGTTAGAATCCGCCGCCGGAGAAATTATAGGGGGTACCATGGGTCAGCGCGTCGAGTTCCCGTCCAACGGTCACACCTGTCAGGGTTACTTCGCGCCGCCGGCGTCGGGCAAGGGGCCGGCGGTGGTGGTGATTCAGGAGTGGTGGGGCCTCGTGCCGCACATCGAGGATGTCGTCGATCGCTTCGCCAGGGAAGGCTTCGCCGCTCTCGCCCCCGATCTGTACCACGGCAAGACCACCACCTCGCCCGACGAGGCGGGAAAGATGCTCATGGAGCTCGACATCGAGCGCGCCGAGCGCGAGATCGCCGGCGCCGGGGACTGGCTGCTCGCGCGGCCGGAGTGCTCGTCGCAGAAGTTCGGCATCGTCGGCTTCTGCATGGGCGGCGCGCTCGTGCAGTACGAGGCCACGAAGAACGCGAAGGTCGGCGCGGCGGCGAGCTTCTACGGCGGCTTCAAGAAAGTGCCCACGCAGTGGGAGAACCTCGGCGCGCCGCTGCTGCTGATCTACGGCGAGAACGACAAAGGCGTGCCGGCGGAGCAGGGCCGCGAGCTGGCGAAGAAGCTGAAGGAGATGGGCAAGGACGTGGAGCTGGTGATCTACCCGAACGCCGACCACGCCTTCTTCAACGACACCCGCCCCGTCTACAACCCCGAGGCCGCACAGGACGCGTGGCGGCGCACGCTCGAGCTCTTCCGGCGCCATCTGTGACTCGCGGCGGGCATTACAATCGCCGCTCGTGGCTGACGTCGTTCTGAGCGGAAATCTGTCCGCGTTCCGGCTGCCGGACGTGCTCACGTTCCTGAGCACCACCCGCAAGGCCGGAACGCTGACCGTCGGCAACGACGGGCGCGAGGCCAGCCTCTTCTTCAACGAGGGCAATCTCGTCTTCGCGACCTCGAACCAGGAGCGCTTCCGCCTCGGCGCGATCCTGCTCCGCAAGCGCAGGATCACCGAGGAGGAGTCCAGCCGCATCGACGCGCTGATGCAGCGCGGCGGTCGCTTCGGCGAGCTGGCCGTGCGCGAAGGCGTCCTCACCGAGACCCAGCTCCGCGACTTCCTCAAAGTGCAGGTCTCGGAGATCGTCTACGACTGCTTCGCCTGGACCGGCGGCGTCTTCGCCTTCACCTCCGATCTCTCCCTCCCCTCGCACGCCGTCACCATCTCCATCGACCTCCGCAATCTGATGATGGAGGGCGCGCGGCGCATCGAGGAGTGGGCGCAGTGCCTCCGCCTCCTCCCCGACCGCGCGGTGGTCTTCCGCGTCGTTGCCCGGCCGAAGGACGAGAAGATCACCCTCACCGCCGACGAGTGGCGAATCCTCTTCCTCATCAACGGCCTGCGCACGCTCGAGGAGCTCTGCCACGACGCGGAGGACGAGCCGTTCGACGTCTACCGCGTCGTCTACGGCCTCTACGCCAACCGCCTGATCGAAGCCGTGCCTCCGCCGGCGGCGGATGAGGACACGAACGCCAGGCACACCGAGGAGGGCGACGCGACGTTCAAACAGCGGTCGCCGGAGTTCGGCCGCGAGTCGACCGTGCGCGACGAGGACATGCAGCAGGACGACACGAGCCTCCTCGTCTCCTCCGAGGCCCGGTTGTCATATACAGACGTCGTCCGACCGACCATCGCCCAGCTCACGTTCGCGAACGGCGACGCGCAGGGGCAGGTCGTGCCGCTCAGCGAGCCCGAGTACCTCATCGGCCGCCACCACGAGAACTCCGTCCAGGTGCCCGACCTCGGCGTCTCCGGCTTTCATGCACGCCTCTATCGCGGTCCCGAGGGATACGTGCTCGAGGATCTCAAGAGCCGCAACGGCACGTGGCTCAACGGCGAGCGCGTGTACCACGCCGCGCTCTCGACCGGGGACCGGATTCACGTCGGGCAGACGGACCTGCTGTTCGAGGTGTTGTTCTAACCGATCCTCTCCACGCCCCCCATGTACGGCCGCAGCGCCTCCGGCACGATCACCGACCCATCGGCCTGCTGGTAGTTCTCCAGGATCGCTACGAGCGTGCGACCGAGGGGGAGGCCGGAGCCGTTGAGCGTGTGCACGAAGCCGGTCTTCTTCTCGCCGGTGCGGTAGCGGATGTTCGCGCGGCGGGCCTGGAAGTCGGTGAAGTTCGAGCAGGACGAGATCTCGCGAAAGGTGTCCTGCCCCGGCAGCCAGACCTCGATGTCGTACGTCTTCGCCGAGGAGAAGCCCGTGTCGCCGGTGGAGAGCGTGACTACGCGGTAGTGGAGGCCGAGCAGCTGCAGCACTTCCTCCGCATCGCGGACGAGCTTCTCCAGCTCCTCCCAGGACTGCTCCGGCGCGGTGAACTTCACCAACTCGACCTTCTCGAACTGATGGAGGCGGATCAGGCCGCGCGTGTCCTTGCCATACGAGCCGGCCTCGCTGCGGAAGCAGGGCGTATAAGCGGTGTAGAGGATGGGCAGCCGGGCGCCGTCGAGGATCTCGTCGCGATGGATGTTCGTGACCGGCACTTCCGCGGTCGGGATCAGATACAGCGGCCGCTCGTACTGCAGCTTGAAGAGGTCCTCTTCGAACTTCGGGAGCTGTCCCGTGCCCCGCATCGACTCGGCGTTGACCATGAACGGCGGCAGGACCTCGGTGTATCCCTGACGCGCGTGCAGGTCGAGCATGAGGTTCATGAGCGCCCGGTTGAGCTTCGCCCCGGCGCCGAGAAGGATGGCGAAGCGCGGGCCGGAGATCTTCACCGCCCGCTCGAAGTCGATGATGCCGTGCTCCTCGCCGATCTCCCAGTGCGGCTTCGGCGTGAAGTCGAAGGAAGGCTTGGTGCCCCAGTGGCGCTCGACGCGGTTCGCGGAATCGTCGCGGCCGACCGGCACCGAGTCGTGGGTGATGTTCGGAAACCCGAGCTCGAGATTCTTCAGCTCCTCCTCGATCGCGGCGAGGCGCTCGTCGAGGGTCTTGATCTCGTCGCCGACGCGCTTCATGGCCTCGATCTGCGCGGAGGCATCCTGCTTGTTCTTCTTGAGTGTGGCGATCTCCGTCGAGGCGACGTTGCGCTGGGCCTTGAGCTGCTCGACCTCGGCGATGGCGCGGCGGCGCTCGGCGTCGAGCTCCAGGAAGCGCTCGATGTCCACGGACGCGCCGCGGTTCTTCAGCGCGGCGCGGTACTGATCTGCATGTTCTCTGAGGTATTCGCGGGCCAACATAAGCCGCGAATCATAGCTGGAGCGGCGGGCTTTAGCCCGCCGTCAATGCCGCACGGCACGTGCCTTCGACGACCCGGACGTAAAGTCCCCGGTGATCACCAGCGCGTAGCTCTGGCGCGGCCCGAACCCGAGGCGGTTTGCCGTAACCGTGACGTCGTACGTTCCCGCCGCAGGCGCGTCGAGCAGGAACGCCTCGACGTTGTTCAGATGATCGTCCCGGTTGTACGGCCCGCCCGGCCCGCTGACGCGCAGATCGAGGTCGTTGACCAGCTGCGGCGTCGCATCGAGCTCCGGACGCACCGTGCCGGGCGGATCGGTCCAGACCAGCACCACCTTCAGCGGCGTGCCCTGCTTCACGTCGATCCGCACCGTCGCGCTCTGCCCCTGCGTCAGTCCGGCGCTGAGCGGCACGTCCACGACGCGCAGACGCCGCGTCTCGCCGGTGAAGTGCAGCGCGTCGTCCAGCACCGGGAACCCCCATCCCTGCTCGCCTGACGGCACCGGCAGCGTGTCCAGGTAGCGGAGGCCGTCCCAGCGGAACGGCACCGGCCGCGCGGCGGCGATGAGCGTGG
>JBIOTX010000288.1:0-12900 GCA_044866315.1 Thermoanaerobaculia bacterium
GCCCACGTACCACTGATAGCTGAGCGTCCCGCTGCCGGTGGCACTGGACTCGAGCAGCGCCGAGGCGCCGGAGGTCACGGCGTGGGAACTGGTGATCCCGTTGATCGCCGGCGGCGCGCAGTTGACCGTGACGGTCACGATGTCGCTGTCGGCAGAGCCGTAGTCGTTGGAGACACGCACCCAGTAGGCGGTCGTAGCCGTCGGAGTCACCTGCAGGGTGTTGGAATCCGTGCCGATCGGCGTCGACGAGCCCGGAGGATGGGCGCCGCGCGGATAGGTCGCACGGTCGAACGTCGAGCTCACCTGATACCACTGATAGTGCACGGCACTCGTTCCGCCGGCCGTGACGGTGAGCGTCGCCGGCGCGCCCTGGGAAATGGTTGTCGATTGCGGAGGCGCCGTGATGTTGACGTCATTGAGCCTGAGCAGCTTGTTCGGCGTGCCGGTGAGCTTCGTGACGCCGTCCGTCTCGTACGGATCGAGAGACTCCGCATCCAGAACGCCCGTGGAGACGTTCTGCATCATCACGTTGTAGACCTGGTCCGGGGTGAGGTTTCCGTTCGCCTCCAGAATGCGCGCGGCGAAACCAGCCACGATCGGCGCGGACCACGACGTGCCGCTCGCGAGCGTCGCCCTCAGTCTGGCGTCACGATAATCATTCGGGCCGGTGTTGCGGGCGAGAAAGAGATTCTTGGCCGGCGCAAAAAGAGTGACGCACGGGCCACCATTGGATCCGCCGGTGAAGTTCGCATAGCTCTCACTGGTGGGGGAGACGGTCGACCTCGGCGTCTCGTTGCTGCAGGGATCGGAGTCGCCCGGTCCACAGATCCACCGCCCGTCGCGGACGCCTTTGGTGGCATCGAAAACCGGCTCCGTTCCCTTGGCGCCCGGCATCCCGTTGACGCCGGCGCCGTCAGCGAACGGCGTCTCGCCGCAGGACGGCGGTTCATTACAGTTCGCCGACCAGGGCTGGTTCAGAATCATCGTACCGCCCACGGTGATCACTTTCTTGGCAATTGCGGAATTGGGGTTGCCGCGCGACAGGCGTGCAGGGCTGGTGTCGCAGGCATTGCCGTTCTGATTGTTCGCCGAGGCGATGACCGTGAGATTGTCCTCCAGAAGGCGGCCGATCACCTCTTCCAGGGCGCCGACGCCGGGCGCCGACGCAACGTGGGCCATGCTGAGCGTGACGACCGCGTAGCTCTTAGGACCGGGATTGTCCGGGGAAAGAATCCAATTCAATCCGGCGGTCATCATGGCGACGCTCGTCGAAATCTGATCGCTCCACGGCACGAATTCCCACTCTACCCCATCGTCCCAGCGTCTCGGCCGCGGGTTTCCCGCGGTGCCGACCGGCCACGTACTGATCGGATCCGTCGATCCGGACGTCGTGCCGTTGTTGCGGGCGCGATAAAGTCCGCGAAGGAAGTAACCGCCCTCGTCGACGATGAACATGGTCTCGTTCTGTACATAGGAGCGGGCGGCGACGCGATAGCGCGCGGAGTTGTAGTCGCACCGCGAGACCTTCACCGGCACGATGGTCACGTTCTTCGCGATCCCGACGCGCCGGCCGCCGAGGGCGGAGGCGACCGCCGTCCCGTGCCCTCCTTGCCACTCCCTGGTATAGAAGGCCTCTTCGACGTAGCTGTAAGTGCCGGTCGGCGGAAGAGCAAATCCGAGACACGGATCGTTTGCGGGCATGAAGTCGCCGGTGGCATTGAAGCCGGCCTGGACGCGCCCATTGAGCTCCGCGTGCGTGCCGACCACGCCGGTATCGACGACATAGACCGTGACCCCGTTGCCGGTCGTACCGTACGAGTACTGATTGTTCGGATCCGCGTAGTTCTGATCGGCCCGGTCGAGATGCCACAGCCGGTTGTCGCTCATCGCCGCACAAACCGTCGTGGTGGGATCGCAATCCGCCGGGTTGACGTTGGTGCTCATGGACGAGGAAAGGTACAGGCGTGCGTTTTCCTCGACATATTTCACGCGCGGATTGCGGCTCAGCGCCTCCGCCCGCGCCTCGGGCATGACCGCCCAAAAGCCTCGAATGGTGGAGAACCACACATCTCTCAGCTCTGCCCCATGCGCCGCGGCAAGTTGCCGCGCAACGTCGGGCACGTGCTCCGGGAGCACGTCGTCTTCGAGCACGACGATGTACTGATTCTCGATCCTGTCCGGACCCGCGCGGCGAATCTTCGACGGCTGTGCGTGTAGGGATGTGGCTGCGCACAGGATCAGCGAAACGGTCAGAATGACCGGTTTCCGGTTCTTCGACTTCATCGTTTTCCTCGTTTGGGGGATCTATGGGCCGCTCTTATATACGGGGCGACCTGAGAAACCGTTGTGTGCGCATAAAAAAGTGGAGGACAGGCAATCCTGCCTGTCCTCCCTTTCCTGGACAGGCGGGATCGCCTGTCCTCCACTCGCGCAGCGCTTACTTCAGATACCCGAGCATTTCCTTGGCCGTGGCGGCGTCCTTGCCCTTCGGGTCCAGCTCCAGGTACTTCTCCAGGCTGGCCTTGGCCTCGGCCACCTTGCCGGTGCGGGCGTAGACCATGCCCAGCTCGTAGTGGGCCTGGGCCATGTTCGGGTCGATGGCCAGGGCCTGCTTGAGCAGCGGCTCGGCCTCGGAATCCTTGTTCGCGTTGATCAGCCGCGCGGCCTCGTTGAAGAGCGCCGGCGCGTTGGCCGGCAGCTTCTTCTGGGCCTCGGCGGCCTTGGCCTTGTCGCCCAGGGCGTCGTACGACGCGGCGACCACCGTCCACATGTCCGTGTCCGAGTCGTCGACCTCGAGCACCTTGTTCGCGGCCTCGATGGCGCGCTTGTAGCCCTTCTGCCGCAGCGAGGTCTTGGCCAAGGCGATCCAGGCCGCGGTCAGGTCCGGCTTGGCCGCCACGGCCTCCTCGAACTTCTTGTTCGCGCCGTCGTAGTCGCCGCTGTTGGCCAGCTGCGCGCCCTCGTTGTAGGCGGTCACGGCCGGATCAGCCTTCGGAGCGGCGGCAGGCTTCCCGGCGGCCGCGGCCGGCGCGGGAGCATTGCCCTTGAACAGCTCGACGTCCTTCTTGGTCGTCTCCCCGCCGATCTTCAGCTTCATCGTCTCTTCGTAGGGCGTGTAGCCCGGGGCGGCGAAGGTCATCTTGTAGCGGATGGTCCCGTCGAGCAGGAACACCGCGTACGTGCCGTCCTTCTTGGCCTTGAAGGTCTGATTGATGGTCTTGGACTCCACGGCCGAGGCCGTCACGGTGGCATTCTCGATGGGCTTTTTCGTGGTCCCGTCGATGATCGTTCCCGCCATCCGCGCCTCGGCACCGGCGAAGGCATTCGCCGCGACGAAGAGCAGCGCGAGCAAACAAAGCGCGAGCGTTCTACGCATGGGTTCGTCTCCTTGAGTGTTGGACGATGGTGGTAACGGTTGCGTGCACAGGAGGATTCCGTTGCGAGGACGGAGGACGAGCACGGATGGCGGCGCGGGCAGTGGTGATTGCATGAGCTTCGTGCACCAGCCCGGAATGAAGAATTTCGAAGGAAGAGGGAAGAAGGAAGAAACCCGCACCTCCAAGATGGGTCTCGGGTGGATTTCTCACTTCTTCCCTCTGCCTTCGAAATTCTTCATTCCGGTCCCGTGCGCCCGAATCGCGCCACAGGCCATGCACGCGCACCCGCGCTACGCGCTCACTCGAACGTCAAATACGTCTGGTCCTTCAGCCCCCGCTCAAACTCCTGCAGCAGCCTCATCCCTTCGTTCGGCTTCACCCGATCCTGCTTGATGGCGATGTCGATCTGCTGCTTCATCCGCTTCTCCAGATCGCGCCAGTCCCACTGGGTCATGGCCAGGACCTCGCCGATGGGCTGGCCGGGGATCTCCTCCTCGATGTAGAAGCCGGCGTCCTCGTCGGGGTCGAGGAAGACGTGTACCTCGTTCACCCGGCCGAAGAGGTTATGGATGTCGCCCATGATGTCCTGGTAGGCGCCGGTGAGGAAGATGCCGAGGTAGTACGGCTCGCCGGGCTTGATCTCGTGCAGCGGGAGGGTCTCCCGGACGTCGTTGAGGTCGATGTACTTCGAGACCTTGCCGTCCGAGTCGCAGGTGATGTCCACCAGCGTCGACTCGAGCTGCGGCCGCTCGTTGAGGCGGTGGACGGGGACGATCGGAAAGAGCTGCCCCAGGGCCCAGTGGTCGAGCAGGGACTGGAAGACCGAGAAGTTGCAGATGTGCTGGTCGGCCAGCTCGACGGTGAGGTTCTGCACGTCCTCCGGCACTTCCTCGGGGTCCATGGTCCGGACGATGACCTGCAGCCGCTCGGCGACCTGCCAGAACAGCGACTCCACGCGCGCCTTCACGTCCAGGTTGAGGAGGCCCAGCTCGAACATGGTCTGGGCCTGCTCCTTGATCTGCTGCAGGTCGTGCCAGGCCTCGTTGATCGTGGACGGGGCGAGGCGCTGGTCGATGTCGAGGAGCTCGCGGACGAGCTTGTGGTCCGCGGCCTGGATCTCGCGCGGCTCGAGCGGCGTCTTCTCGATCGCGCCGAAGGCCTGCACCACCAACACGGAGTGATGGGCGACCGTGGCCCGGCCGGACTCCGAGACGATGTGCGGGTGGGGCACCTTCTCGTCGTCGCAGATGTCCATGATGTTGTAGACGATGTCGCTGGCGTACTCCTCGACCGAGTAGTTCATCGAGGAGTGGAAGGTCGAGCGCGAGCCGTCGTAGTCGATGGCCAGCCCGCCGCCGACGTCGAGGTACTCCAGGCGGTGGCCCGACTTGTAGAGCTTCGCGTAGTACATGGCCGCCTCGCGGACGGCGCGCTTGATGGTCAGGATGTCCGGGATCTGCGAGCCGATGTGGAAGTGGAGGAGCTTGAAGGACGAGGCCATGTTCGCCTCCTCCATGATGTCGATGGCCTCGAGGATCTCCGCGGTGGAGAGACCGAACTTGGCGTGCTCGCCGCCGGAGGTCGCCCACTTGCCGGCGCCCTTGGAGAGCAGGCGCACGCGCAGCCCGATCCACGGCTCCACGCTCATCTCCGCCGCGATCTGGGTGATGAGCTGCACCTCGGAGACCTTCTCGGCGACGATGATCACCTTCTTGCCAAGCTTCCGCCCGATGAGCGCGGTCTTGATGTAGTTCCGGTCCTTGTAGCCGTTGCAGACGATGATCGACTCGGGATCGTTGTGGACGGCCAAGCCGGCGAAGATCTCCGGCTTCGACCCGACCTCGATCCCGTGGTGATGCGGGCGCCCGGCGTCGAGGATCTCCTCGACCACCTCGCGCAGCTGGTTCACCTTCAGCGGGAACACGGCGCGATACGCGCCGCGGTAGTTGTTGTCGGCGATGGCCCGGGCGAAGGCGTTGTTCAGCGTCTCCACGCGATGGCGCAGGAGATCCTGAAAACGGATCAGCACGGGCGTGGCCATGTTCATCGACTGGGCCTCGCGCACCACGTCGAGGATCGGCACGGCGATCCCCTTTTGCTGCAGCGGCGCGACGGTCATCATCCCGTCCGGCGCGACGTGGAAGTAGCCCGCGCCCCAGCGGTCGATCATGTACAGGGCGACCGCGTCGTCGATGCTCCAGTCGGACTGCTGCTGCGGCTCGATCGCCGGCTCGATGTGCGTCGTCACGATCGCGAAGAATAGTGCAAATCGACAGTTGCGATGCAGCTGTCATTCCGAGCGTGAGCGAGGAACCTGGGCGGGCGGGCGCGCGAGGCTCGTTCCTCGTGCCGCCACCCGAGCCCCAGACCTCTCGCTCCCGCTCGGGGTGACACTAAGTGCGATCGAACCGTGCTTCATCAATCGCCTCGACTTCCCCCTCCGACAGCTCCAGATCCGCGGCCTTCGCGCTGTCCACAGCGTGCGCGGGCGTGCTCGCGGCGGGAATGGGCACCACCGTTTTCCCCTGCGCCCGCACCCACGCCAGCACGATCGCGTGCACGGAGCGGTCGTGCTTCTGCGCCAGCTCGATGAGCACGTCGAACTGCGGCAGCTTCTTCGCCAGGCGGCCGCCGCCCACGGGGCTGTAGGCGAGGAAGGTGATGCCGTGGCGCGCGCAATGCTCCACGACGCTCAGCTCTTTGCGAAAGTACGGATTGAGCCGGTTCTGCACGGACACGACGGGCAGGATGCGCCGGGCCGTCTCGATCTGCTCGACCGAGACGTTGCTCAGGCCGAAGTGTTTGAACTTCCCGGCGCGCTGCAGCTCGGCGAAGGCCTCCACGCTCCTCTCGAACGGCACGTTCGGATCGGGGGCGTGGAACTGGTAGAGCCAGATCTGCTCCGTCCCCAGCGCGCGCAGGCTGCGCTCGCAGGCCTGCCGGATGTGCTCCGGCGAGCCGTCGCTGGTCCACGCGCCGCGCGGGCGGCGGAGGCCCGCCTTGGTGGCCACGCGGACGGAGTGGCGATCTGCGCGCTCGGCGAGCGCCGATGCGATGAGGCGCTCGTTGTGGCCGAGGTCGCGGTCGTCGAGGCAGTAGACGTCGGCGGTGTCGATGAGGGTCATCCCCGCGTCGATCGCCGCGTGGAGCACGTGCCGGCCGACCTCTTCGGTCGGCCGGCCCTGAATCGACAATGGCATGCCACCAAATCCGATCACGGGGATCGGCTCGCCGGTGTCACCCAGCTGCGTGGTCCGCATGCCTCATAGCTCTACCACACGCAGGCCGGATTTTGCGGGCAATTGCTCGGGAGGGTCACACCGGTGCCACCCCCGTCGAGATCGCGCGCGAAGGCGGTCATGAGATGCCCCCTGGTGCCGTCCGTCAGGTTCGCAAAGAACCGGTACGCGACGCCGGCAGGAGCCGTTGCCAGGGCGAATCGATCGCTGAGCGGGTAGAAGGCCGTGATGTGATTCCCGCCGTCGAGCTTCACGTCGAGCTGCGGCGTCTCGCACAGAGCACCGTCCGGATCGTAGGCCCATCCCGTCAGCCGGCCGTAGGCGTCGATGCCTTCCAGCACCCCGACCGGCGATCCCGTCTGCGCCCGAGTCCGGCCGGTGATGGCCCGGCCGACGCGGATGTGCTCCGCAATCACGTCGCACGGAAAATCCTTGGAGCTGAGCCCTTCCGCCGTCGGCCCGAAGATGAAGACGCCCAGAAGCACGGCGTCGGGATCGGCACGAGCCACGTCATACCACTGGGTCATGATCTCGCGCATGTAGGGGAGACTGTTCAGGCCCCAGGCATTCTTCTGAATATCGCCCCAGAAGCCGTCCGCCGCATAGACCATCTTCCGGCCCGGATACGTCGCCTTCATCTTGTCCACTCCCTCGCGGTACAGCAGGTCCGTCGAGGGTTGAATGCCGTAACTGACGACGCACAGCCAGTCCACTGTCTGAACGACGTTCTTGTAGATGTTGAAGTAGCAGCTCGGGCCGGGACAGGCAACTTCGTGCACGCTCTCGACCAGAAGAATCTTGATGTTCGGGTAGTCGCTTTTGATCATTTGCGCGACCGCCTGCCAGCCATACATATCGGCTCTTGCGAGAAACGGCTCGTCGCGAATCTGAATGGCAATCACCTGGCCGCTGCTCAGGTACGGGTGAAGCGCCGTTTTGAAGGTGTTCCAGCGCTGAACGTAATCGCTGTGCAGGAACGTGTATCCGCCGGCCGGATTCCAGAAGAGCTGGCCGAGCTCCAGGATTGCCTTCATGTTGCTCTGGCCCAGCTTGTCGAGACGCTGCGTCATCCACGGCGTGGAGCGCTCGGGCGTGTAGATCAGCCAACTCCAATTCGTGTACGAATTGGTCTGTTTGATCCAAGTGTCTTCATCGGCACCGTTGACATATCCAAAGTACTGAAGCTGCGCCGCGGCCGGGATCGAGCACAGCAGTACAACCAACAACATCGAAATCTTCAATCTGGTCATGAATGGGGAACCTTTCGTGGGATTAGAAAAACCGAGGGATTGTGCCGGAATCACACGAAGGTTCCCAGAGACATTTGTCACCCAGCCGTGTGATCCGCAGGCGTCCCGCGCAACCAGCGCCGGATGCGGAAGCGCAGGAGGTACTGGCGGTCGTCCGGATGGACCGGCATGATCAGGTCGAGGAGGAGGTAGAGCCAGAAGCCGATGCCGTCGGCGAAGAACAGCGCGACCGCGACCAGCCGCAGCAGGGTCACATTCGCCCCGGTGGCCTCGGCCAGTCCGAGGCAGACGCCGGAGAACATCCGGCCGGGCTTGAGACGCTTGTAGAGCCGCTTGCCCTCACGGTTCGCGCGGCGCACCACCGCAAGCACGGTCAGGGCGATCGTGGCCACGGCGGCGACGCCGATCCCGGCGACGGCCATCTTGGGGATGCCGAGCTCGATGCGCATCAGGAACAGAGCGAAAAACGCGATCACGCCCACGATCGCCAGCGCGCCGGCGCCGATGGCGACGAGGATCCTGCGCTTGAGACGGGCCTGGCGCACCTCCTCCTCGGCGGCAGCGACTGTGTTGTCCACGCTCGGGGGCTGAATCCCGTTGCCGGCGAGCAGCGACTGGAACTGCTTCGCCGAGTCGAGCAGCTCCCGGCATCGCTCGCAGGTGCGGATGTGCTCCCGCTGCTCGGCGGTCATCGGGTCGCCGCGCTCGAGCGACGCCACCAGCGCGGACACGGCTTCATTGCAGTTCATAGAGGTCCTCTCCCATGGTTTCGGCGAGCTTCTTCAGCCCGTGATGAATGCGGCTCTTGACCGTGCCGAGGGGGACGCCCAGCCGCTCGGCAACGTCCTTCTCGGACAGCTCCTCGAAGTAGCGCAGCAGGATCACCTCGGCCATGCGCTCGGGGAGGCGTCCCACGAGCGCGCGCACGCGTTCGGCGCGATCGCTGGCCACCGCCCTCTCCTCCGCCGAGCGCTCAGGCGACGGCAGGCCCGCGAGGTCCACGTCCGCTGTCGCGACGCGCTTCGACCAGCGGTCCTTCACCAAATTCCAGGCGATGCTGAACAGCCAGGCGCTGAAGCGGTAGGCGGGGTCGTAGCGATGGGCGCTGCGGACGACGCGGATCCAGGTCTCCTGGAACACGTCGTCGACGTCGGGCGAGGGGCCCAGGGCGCGCTGCAGCACCGCGGCCAGCGGCTTCTTGTACCGCTCCAGCAGCGGCCGCACGGCCTCGGCATCGCCGTTGGCGATGCAGCCGACCAGGTACGCGTCCGATGCCTCCGCGAGATCGCTCACGAACTCGCCATACCGGCGGCGGCGCGAAAAGGTTCACGCAGCAGAGCCAGGGCGAGTCCGAGGAAGAAGACGCCGGCGCCGAGGACGGCGGGCGCGAGGTGGAAAAAGTCGGTGTAGCCGATGGCCGGATGCACGAGGATGGCCGCGCTGAAGCCCACCACGCCGGAGACCGCCAGGGCCTGCCACAGACTCTTGGAGAGCGGCGCGCACCAGACGGCGAGCAGCATCGCCAACCCCACCGAGACCAGCGCGCCGCCGAATCCGGCCCGGTCGTGGGCGATGAGCGGCACCAGGTGGGCGTTGATGGAGCGGATGCGCGACACGTCCAGGCCCATGAACTCGAGGTCCGTGGGGACGAACACGCGGGTCATGCCCACGGTCATGATCGTCAGCCCCGCGGCGACGATGCCGAACGTGGAAGCCACGAGGCAGAGCCGCACGAAGGACATGCGCGAGCCCGGCGCGAGCAGCGTACGCCATCCGCGCTCGCCGCGAATCAGCGCGCGCGTTTTGGCCATGCCCCACACATACAGCGGCAGCAGCACCAGCGTCGACAGGCCGTGCCAGGTGTCGAGATAGCCGTAGCCGAGGTAGGTGAGGAAGCTGAGGAAGCCGGCCGTGCCGCTGACGAGGAGCGCCCACCACCCCCACCCTTCCCCGCGGCGCAGCGGGAACTCGATCAGCCAGAAGTACATCGCGGCGATGGCAATCAGCACGCCGCCGAACGAGATCCGGTCGTGAATCATGAAGTGCACGATCCGGCACTGATGCAGCGAGCAGAGCTGCTTCGCGGTCATGCCCAGGTATTCGGTGTCGTGAGGCAGGAAATGGCCGGTCGCGGCCTGGAAGCTGGTGAACGCGCCGGCGCCGAGGAGGACCAGCGCCACCAGCTTCAGCAGCGGGCGGCCGTCATCGACGAGAGCGCGGAAGAAGGAGTCGTTCATGCGAATCCCGGCGGCGTCTTCTTATGGTGCTCCGTCGCGAGCTGAAAGTGAATGGCGACGTTCGTGAGCAGGGCCTCGGCGGCCGGCGCGGCGTTGAGCTGGATCGAGGTCGGCAGGCCGTTCTCGCCGAAGCCGGTGGGCATGGCCACGGCGGGCGCGCCGAGGAGGTTCATGCTGCCGATGACGGACGGACCGCCGCTCACGCCCTTGTAGACCTCGTCGAAGTTCGGGCCGATGGGAAAGGCGACGGTCGAGCGCGCGGGCGACGCGAGGAGGTCGACCTGCTCGAAGAGCTCGAGCAGCGCCTGGCGGATCTTGGGCCGCACGCGCATGGCCCGGAGGTAGTCGATGGCCAGCGTCGACGCGTTCATGAAGCCGCCGATGCGGTCGGCGGCGACGCGGAGCTGTTTGGCCCGGCCGTCGCGGAGGATGTCCTCGAACGCGCTCGCGCCTTCGGCGTCCACGATCACGCCCACGGTCGGCCCGTACGGGAGATCGGGATACTCGACCTCGGAGACGGTGTGGCCGAGGGACTTCAGCACGTCGACGGATTTCAGGAAGTTCTCGCGCACCGCGGGCTGGACCTTGTCCCACGAGCCCTTCACCAGGCCGATGCGCGCGAGGCGCTTGTTCGCCGGGCGCGCGCTAAAGCCGCTGTTGACCCACGACGCGCGGCCGGAGGGGAAGACGCGCGCCGTGGTCGGGTCGCGCTCGTCCTCGCCGACGATCGCGCCGTAGACCGTGTTGCAGTCGGCGGCGCTGCGCGCCATCGGGCCGAGCTTGTCGAGCGTCCAGCAGAGGGCCATCGCGCCGTAGCGGCTCACCGCGCCGTAGGTCGGGCGCATGCCGGTGACGCCGGAGAACGCGGCGGGAGTGATGATCGACCCCGAAGTCTCGCTGCCGATGGCGAAGGGCACGAGGCCCGCGGAGACCGCGGCCGCGGGACCGGTCGACGAGCCGCCGGACCAGAAGTCGGGGTTCCACGGCGTCCGCCCCGGGCCGGTGAACGACGCGTCGGCGTTGTTGTAGCCGAAGCCGCCCGCCAGCTCGACCATGGCCAGCTTCGCCACCAGCACCGCGCCGGCGGCAGTGAGCTTCTCGACCACCGCGGCGTCGAAGTCGAAGACCTGGTTGCGGTACGGCTCCGCGCCCCAGGTGGTGGGGATGCCCTTCGTCGCCAGGAGATCCTTGACGCCGTAGGGGATGCCGAGGAGCGGGCGGTTCTGAGTGTTGCCGGCAGCGAGGTCGCGGTCGGCGGCCGCCGCCTCGGCCAGGGCACGCTCGCGCGTGATCGTCACCACCGCGCCGAGCTTCGCGCCGTGCCTTTCCAGGCGATCGAGGTAGAACTTCGTCAGCTCGACGGACGACACTTCCTTCGCCCGCAGCGCGCGTCCGAGCTCGTCGAGCGTGGCGTAGGCGTCGATGGCCAACTCACCACCTCCGCGTCAGCGGCGAGAAGGAAAAGTCCGGCTCGTCCGCGTTGGTGAGCTTGAAGGCGCGGAGGCGCTCCAGCGCGGGCACCCACTCCTCGAAGTCCTTCCCCACCCGCGCCAGCTCCTCGGCGGTGAGGTGCTGTCCCGACTGCGCGCGGACGATCTCGGTGAGCGCGCCGGCGAGCGGCGAGGGCTTCGTTTCCTGGCCCTGGGCTTCGATCGCGAGCAGAGGGAGGGCGGCGATCGCTTTCGCGAACTGGCGGCGACTGGTACGCGGCATGGGCGTATCGTACCGCCGCGATGAAGAAGGCGCTCGCGGCCCTGCTGTTGGTGGCATGCACGCGCGAGGTGAAGGTGCCGGAGAGCGCCGTCACGGTCGTGGCCCAAGGTCTCGAGGTGCCGTGGTCGATCGCGTTCGCTTCCAGCAATCGCATCCTGTTCACCGAGCGCCCCGGCCGTGTGCGCGCGATCGAGAACGGGCAGTTGCGCGCGCAGCCGCTGCTGTCGCTGACCGACGTCGTCGCGCGCGGCGAGGCCGGGCTGATGGGTCTCGCCCTCCATCCCGACTACGCGCGCAACCGCTTCGTCTACCTCTGCTACGCGCGCGAGCTCGGCGGAGCGATGGACGACTACGTCGTGCGCTATCGCGACACCGGCGCCGCGCTGGTCGAGCCGCACCCGATCGTCGAGAACATCCCGGCCACGCGTCTCCACGCCGGCTGTCGTCTGAAGTTCGGTCCGGACCGGAAGCTCTACATCACCACCGGCGACGCCACGCAGGGCGAGCTCGCCCAGGACCTCCGCTCCCTCGCCGGGAAGATCCTGCGCGTGAGCGACGACGGCTCCATCCCCGCCGACAATCCCTTCCCCGGCTCGCCGGTGTGGTCATACGGCCACCGCAACGCGCAGGGCATCGACTGGGAGCCGTCGAGCGGGCTGCTCTTCTCCACCGAGCACGGCCCGACCGGCTTCGACGGCGGCTTCGGCGGCGACGAGATCAACGTGATCGAGCGGGGAAAGAACTACGGCTGGCCGGTCGTGCACCACGACGACGCGCGGGAAGGGATGGTGTCGCCGCTGGTGATGTATCGGCTCCCGTGCGCCCCCGCCAGCGCCGCGTTCTGGCGCGGCGACTTTTACTTCGGCTGCCTGCGGGGCGAGCACCTGCACCGCGTGGTGCTCCAAGGCCGCCGCGAGGAAAAGCTCCTCACCGGCTACGGGCGCATCCGCGAGGTGGCGGTCGGGCCCGACGGAGCGCTGTACGTGTCGACGTCGAACCGCGACGGGCGGGGGGATCCTGCCGAGGGAGACGACCGGATTTTGCGGATCCGGTAGAACGTGGAGCGGTGGGCTCTCAGCCCACC
>JBIOTX010000289.1:0-6677 GCA_044866315.1 Thermoanaerobaculia bacterium
GCGAGAGCGAAGTGCTGCAGCTCCTCGGCCGCGGGCTGTCCAACAAGGAGATCGGCTGCGAGCTGTTCCTGAGCGTGGCCACGGTCAAGCACCACGTCCACCACGTGCTGGAGAAGCTGAAGCTCTCCCGGCGCGCGCAGGCCATGCAGCGGGTGCGCAACGCGCCGTGGATCGCGCCGACGACGTCGTCGTTCGTGAGCAAGAAGTAGCGCGCGGGTCAGGGTTGCTGAACCGTCACCCGAAAGACCCGGACATCCTGGACACCGACGACAACGACGCGATCGCCCCACCAGGCGACAGCATGGATGAGCTGATCGAGATCGAGGCGATCGGCACCGGGGATGACCAGGGACGACCTCCAGCGAGGCTTCTCGCGCTCCCTGCTCTCGAGCAGTTGCGCCCAGACCAGCGGCTCCGTTCCCGAGAGTGCGGCGATCGTTCCGTTCGCCGCTCTGCCGACGTCGAGCGGCAGGGGACTCTCGCCCGGGCGGGCGAAGGAAACGCCGGCCCCGAGCTTCCAGACGACGTAGGTCCCGGCGGGCGTGCCGCCGACGGCGACCGCGTCCGGACGACGCGACGTCTGCATGCCGATCGCCCGTGTGCCGCGCTGGTCGATCTCCACTCCCTCGATTCCCGTGGACGAAGGCCAGACGGCGCGAACGGCGCCATTTCCGATGGACAGAGCGATGGGAGGCTCGCCGACGTCCACCGAGCGTTGCCCCTCCAGCCCTCCCGGGCCGGCGGCGGCCACTTCGAGGAAGCGGTGCGAGGTCTGCCAGACCACGGCAGGAGCCCCTAGACATGCCGGAACCGGCCAGCGCACCGGCGTCGGGCCGGCGAGAGCATGCTGCCACCGGATGGCACCGTCGCCGGCGACCATGGTCACGACGGGACGTCCCGCGCCATCCGCACCGGTGACGAGGATGCCGTCGCCGCAAGCGGCCGCGCCGGCGGCGACCAGCGGGAGCTCGGCAAGCATGTCCATGCTCCGCCCTGCCAGCCGAAGGTGGAGCGTAGACGGCGGACGGTTGACGAAGAGCCGCAGCTCGCGGCCGAAGGGGATCGCCCATGCGGCGCTGTCGGCCGCGGCCGGCAGGATGTGTATGTCGTCCAGCGTCATTCGGCGTTCTCGTGGATCCATTTCGCCAGATGCACGTAGGCGGGAACGAAGGCCGGCTCGACGTCGCGCGTGGCCCGGGCGAGATGTTCGAAAAGAAGGGCAATCTGATCCGCGGCGGTGGCCCGGAAGAAGTCTCCGCCGATCTGCAGCGACGCGTCGGCGATCCACTCGCCCGCCGTGGCCCCCCAATGCACCGTGCCGGCGGCGACTCGCGTCAGGGTGAGGTCGCGCCTCACCGCACTTTCCATCCGGTCGTAACGCTCGTGGATGGCTGCAAGGCGGAGCTCGTCGTGGGGAACGGGTGCCGCCGGCGGCGGTGTGAGCGGGAAATGCCTCGCCGCCTCCGCCATCAGATCACGAGCCCACGAGGCTGCCCAGAGCGTTGCCGCCGACGGCACCCCACCCACGGCGGCGGCGAGGGCCTTGCGGATCCCCACCACTTCTCCATAGAGCTGTCCGGTGTGGTCTTCGGCCCAGGAGAGCCGTTTCTCGAGGTGGGCCAGGGCCGCGCGGACTGCTTTCTTCTCGGTGAGGGTGAAGTCGTCGCTCAGCTTGTCGGTCGCCGGCACCTCGATCCCCTCGGGAAAGGCGTCGGACTTGTTGGTCAACTGGACCTCTCGCAAGGTGAGCGCGAACAGGGCATAGCTGTCCGAGTTCCGCAGCCGGTCCGCGGGCGACAGGTGATACAACACGCGCTCGTACCGGTACGCGAGGTCTTCTGTTCCTTCCCCCGGAGCGGTGGGACCGCCCAGCGGCGTGGTCCCGTGTGCGCTCTCATGGATCAGATTCCGGGCCTGATCATTCACATGCAGATTCTTGAAGGTCGGCACGCACAAGATCAGCCGCGATTGGGCGTCGACCTTGCCGTTGTTGTAGCCGATCGATCCTTTTTCGCAGCCGCCGGTGTCGCATTGCCCTCCGCATTGCGTGGTCGCCGGGAGGTGGTCTCTCACATGAGCCTGCAGTCTCGGGAGATTCGCCCGCAGGGTCGTCAGCGTGGCCGGGCGATGGTTTCCGAAGAAGCGATCGATCACCACGGCATTGCGGGGCGTCGGTGCGCCCGCGACCGCATTGACCGCGCGCGTCATTGCGTCATTGGCGATCGGCAAGGCAGTGTTGAACGCGGTCCAGGTCGCGGGATCCATCGCCGGGCACGGCTGCGTCGCCGGGGTGACGCTGCAGTCGGCCGTCGCCGGCGGCGCCGCGCCGACCAGGATTTCCACACTCCGCACTTCGGTGAAGTCGCCGCGCTCCCGCGTCGCCGCCGCGTTGCCGACCACCGACGAGACGGGCACCCCTCCCGGACTGAAGGTCAATGCCGCCCAGAGAACGACTGCCCGAATCTGGGCCAACGCGGAAGGCTCGTCGGCGCTGGCGTATCCCACGAGGCGCAACGGCTCTTTCGGCGCTGACGCGCGAATCTTCATGATCTGGACCCAGGCGTTGAAATCGAGGGCCGCCGATCCCCGCGCGAAGTAAATTCTGCTGGTGGTCGATTCGCCGATGCGATCGATCTGGAAATCGGTTGCTCCCGCCGCCGGAGCCGGCGAGGGGAGCGGCGTCGGCGTTCGGGGCGTGAGGACCACGGACCGCCGGGAGGCCATCGGGCCGGGCGTCGGACCATGGTTGAAGACACCGATGATCCGTGCCGGCGCAATCCCGGCGCCCGCCGGAGAGCTCTCCGTCAGGATCGACTGCGACTTCAACGCCCTGGCACAGGCCAGGTTGCGGTTGAATGCGGCGTCTCCGTCCGTGCTGCTGAACCCGTGGATCTCGAACTGCGCCGTCGCCGGCAGCCGCTTCGCGGCGGCGATCATCCTCGCCTTCTCACCGGCGGCAGGCGTGTCGCAGTCGACGTCGTATCGATACCTCGGGTAGCCGTCGAGGAAGACCGGCGCCGCCTCGGTGCAGCCGGCCGGGGCGCCGATGCCCGCCAGACCACAGGCGCGCTGCAGCGTCGCCGAGCGATCGGGACTCGCATCCTGCTGCACGACGTGAGTCAGCTCATGGGCGAGAAGGCGGCGACCTTCGCCGGTCCCCGGCGCATATTGATGGGCCCCGAAAACGATGTCCCGCCCGATCGTGTACGCCCGCGCCTGTGTACCGCGCGCGGCACGAGCCGCTTCGTCGCCGGTATGGATCCGTACGCCGCTGAAGTCGTGCCCGAAGCGCGGCTCGAAAAACGAACGGACGTCCGACGGCAGGGGCGCGCCGCTTCCCTCCGTCGCGCGCACGGCCGCGCTCACATCTATCTCGCCGACGGGGGCCGCAGAGCCGGCGCGCTGGATGAGCGCCGTCTGTTCCTTCTCTTCTTCGCATTCTCTGCAGGCGCGCTGGACGACGTTCCGCGCGGGCGCGCGCAGGACTCGGTCGGCAACGTGGTCGGCCTCCCGCTCGAGAGGATCGCCCGGTGCACTCACGGTCGGCTTGCGCTGCAGGCGGGCGACGACGAGCTGCGTGGCGTGGTTTCCCAGGCGCTCCTGCAGCGGGTGCGCGCGCGGCGCGCCGCCGCGCGGAACCGCGGCCGCGCTTCCGCGCCGCCGCTCGACAGCGGCCGTCGCGTGTTGCGTCTTGCGGCCGAGCTCCATCGCCTCTCCTCAGATCGCCGCCAGCACTTCGGTCAGGATTTTCCTGATGGCGTTGATGATGTCGTTGCGCTGCTTCTCGAACGCGGGGTCGGCGATTCCGCTCTTCGGAAGGCTCAGGATCGGGGTGTGGAGATGACCGACCGGCACGGTCTTGTTCGCGCTCCGGTCGCGGATCAACGTGGTGCGATACATGATCTCGTTCGACAGGTAATCGCTACCCGATCCTGTGATGGCGATCGATCCGGCGCTCGGACCGCCGGTGGCCGGAGTGAACGTCCGCGGCGTCGTCTGGCCGCGTGGCATCTCGGTGGCCTCGACCTCGCCCGGCAATGGCGCCGATCGCCCCAACGCGGTACGGATGGCCGCCTCCGGAAGGGTCGTCTCCGTGAATTCCGGCGCGCCGGCCAGGCCCGGCGGCAGCAGCACGCCCGTGCTGCCACGCGGACTTCCGGTGGCCGGCTCGCGAACGTTGCCGGTGTGCCGTCCGCGGCTGACGGAGGCGTAGTGCTCCACTTCGAACGCCTTGCCGCCCTGGCTGATGGTCATGATCATGTTGGGCGGAGAGGTCGAAGCGAGGAACGGCTGGAAGAACGATTCGACCCAGCCGGCGTCGAACTCCGCGTAGCGCACCGGAAACACCGCGCCCTGAATCTCGCCGGTCACCGTCCCTTTCGAGACGGTCGTCCCATCGAGGGCGAGCACGGCCGCGCCGGAAGGATTGGCGCGGCGAACGTCGCCGCCCTCGCGGAAATCGAGTTGGAACGGATCGAAGCCGCTGATGAGGATTCGCTTGTTGCCGGTCTTGCCGGTGAAGATGGCCGTAGTCATGCCGCGCGAGACTTTCTCGAACGTCTCCACCAGCGCGGCGCGATCGGCCGTGCCGAGGGCCCATCTCGGCTCCCATTGGCGAATGAAGCGGACCGCTTCCAGCCTGGCCCAGTACAGCGGACGGTCATCGGTGTCGCCGCCCTGCGAGCGCGCGGTGGCAGCGTTCCAGAGAGCGAGCGCGTGCTTGCCCACAGCGGCACGCGCTCCGGCGAGAGCGCTCGTCTTCTCCATCTCCGCACGGAAAGCGGTGAACCGTTTTGCGAAGCCGCTGCGGGCGAGGAGTTGGACCGGGACGGTGCCCTCTTTCGGCGGCACGGCGGCCGTCGTCGTCGACATCGGCGCGCGGCCGCCGGGGCTTTCGTATTCGTAAAGGCGTCCTTCCTCGGAGGTCGGCTGCGGCGCGGTTTTCGTGCAGCGGGGAATGGCCTTCGGATCCTTGATGCCGTCGCCGGCCCATTCCTGTTGCAGCGTCGGCCAGTCGCAGCTCGGGCGCGCGAAACCGCGGACGTGCACGCGCGTCTGGGGCGTGACGCCGCACCAGATCTTTCGCGCCATCGGCTCGTGCATGCGCACGCAGCCGTGCGAAAGGGGCGTGCCGTCGACGGGGCTGAACTGGTGAAGGGCGATGTCGCGCCCGTCGTCGAACTCCGTCCAGAAGTTGTTCCCCGCGCCCGTGCGGAGGTGCTGGGCGATCGTCCGTCCGGCCGACTCGGTGATCGGCGTGCAGTGGCTGTTCAGGACGCGTGATCCGGCCGTGCTGCAGGCCACACCATCGGTGCCCGGCGGCACGCAGCAGAGTCCTTTGCCCGTCGAGCACTCGCCCGAGTCGATGCTGCCGTCACTCCAGAAGACGGTGACGCTCTGCGGCTGCTCCTGCTCCACCTGGATGCTGGTGATGGTCTTGTCCTTCGGCTCGGGCTTGCAGGCCGCCGCATCGGTCTCCCACTTGCGCATGAGCATCGGTGAGCCCGCGTTGCCCGTTACGGCCAGCCCGCCAGTCTCCCCTTCCGCCGGCTTCCGCCGCAGGACGTCGCCGCGCTGCTGGATGGTGTGCGTCAGCTCGTGCGCGAGAAGCTGCCGCCCCTCTTCGCCGGACGGCGCGTACTGGCCGGAGCCGAAGACGATGTCGGTGCCGACCGTGTACGCCAGAGCGTGGATCGAGCGCGCCGCGCTCGCGGCCTCCGCGCCGGCGTGCACTCGCACCGCCGACAGATCGCGCCCGAAGCGGGGCTCGAAAAAGGCGCGGACCGCCGGCGCAAGCGGCTGGCCGCCGCCACGCAGGTTCGACACTTCAGACGTCGCCGCCGCCGGCGCGCCCCCGTCCTCTTTCCTCTGTACCTCCTGCTCCTCTTCGGCCGCGCACGGGCCGCACTTCCGCTGTACGGTCGTTTTCTCGGCGTCGTTCGCCTCGTCCTCGCATTCGGCGCACATGCGCTGCACCGGCGAGGGATCGAGACGATGGATCTCCGGCGGCGACGGATCCGTCATCCGCATCACTTGTCCCGCGACGCGGTCGGCCTCGCGCTCGAATTGGTCGCCCGGGGTGCTCACCTCGAGCTTCGGCTGCAGTTGCCGGGCGATGAGCGCCTGGGTGCCATGGTTCCCCAGCCGCTGCTGCAGCGCGCGCCCCGGCGGCGGCGCAGCCGCCGCCACGGCGCGCTGCACCGTGCCCACGATCCCCCGGCGCCGCCCGACCGCGGCTTTCGCGTGCTGCGCTTCGCGGGCGAGTGCCATGGCTCAGGCCTGGGGCTCGGTCTTCGCTTTCGACGCTTTCGTCGACGACTTCTTCGTCTCCGGCGCCGCCGCGCCGGATTCCGGTGTCGATGCGGTCTCCGGTGCTGCCAGGACCTCCGGTGCCGCTACGGCCTCCGGTGCCGTTGCGGCCCCCGGTGGAGGCGATGGTTCCGCGGGCCTCTGCGTTCCGGGCTGCACGGCTCTCCGCGCGGGTGGCTCCGGCGGTTTCTTCCATTTCTTGACCTTCGGATCGTGCATCAACACCGGCCGCACGAAACGACGCACGGCGTGATCGACGCGCCAGGGCTCGCCTTCCCTGTCGGGCTTTGCCAATTGCGCGAGGAGGACGCAGTTGCAGGAGCAGTCGCACCCTTCACCGGCATCGCATCCGCACTTTCCGGCGTAGT
>JBIOTX010000290.1:0-6238 GCA_044866315.1 Thermoanaerobaculia bacterium
ACGATGGCGGCGGTGTGGCGGCTGGCGTCCTTCTCGTCGCCGTTCAGGATCAGGACCACCGCCCGGCGACGGGTGCCCAGCAGCGCGTGCACGCCGGCGACGGCCACCGCGTCGGTGTACCGCTCGATCGCTCCCTGCGGTCCCTGCACGGTCTTGAGGAAGCTGTAGATGCCGAAGCGGCCGTCGTACTCGCGCGAGTACATGAAGAGATTCGCCGTCGATCCCTGCGCGTTCGGCACCTGCTCGGCGATGGGCCAGATGTAGCGGAGCTTGATCCCCTTCATGGACACGGAGACGGGGAAGCCGAAGCGGTCGCGGAACGGCTTCGGGCTGCCGTCGCGGACGAACACCGCCCGCGCCTCCGGCTCCTCGATGCCCGCCGCGCCCACGAGCGCGCCGTCGAGCTGGAAGCAGGTCTTGAGGTCGGTGCTCCCCTTCTCCCGCTGGCGCACGAGCACGCCCGTGAGCTGGGAGGGCAGCTCCTCGCCGTACTGGCCGCCGAAGACGCGCTCGGCCTTGGCCACGTAGCCGTCGGCGAAGCGCACCTCCACGTCCACCACGTGCACCGCGGTGGGCGGGAGGGCGGGCAGGAGGACGCTGTCCTTGGTGCCGATGACTTTGCCGTCCAGGCGGACCTGGATCTTTCGGGCCTTCTCGGAGGCGATGTGCTCGTGGCGGACGGTGGCCCGGAGCTGGCCGGACGGCTCGCGGCTCAGGTCGACGTCGATCTCCGCGGGCGGCCGGGCGAGATTGATCAGCTGGATGTCGCGCCCGATCTCGTTCCCCGCGGCGTCGTAGGCGACCGCGGTCAGGGTCTGCGGGACGATCTCCGTGCCGAAGTCGAGGATCGTGCGCCACGGCTCGCCGCGCAGCTCGGCCACGCGCTGCCCGCCCTGCTCGATGGTCACCCGGGCCACGCCCGGCGCGACCTGCACCTGGATCGGCTGGTGATGATTGACCAGCCCGAGGAGGCGGGAGACCAGGACGAGGGAGGCGAGCATGAGGTCACAGAATGTTAAGCGGATCGACGTCGATCGCGACGTCCACGCCCTTCCATTTTTTCCCGACCGTTACCGCCTCGACGGCCCGGCGCAGGGCCACCCGCTGCGGCGAGCGCAACAGGATCTGGAAGCGCCAGACGCCCTTGATCCGTGCCAGAGGCGCGGCCGCGGGGCCCTGGATGCGCGCCTCCGCGAGCGGCTGGACGGCCTCCTCCAGCATCCGCCCGCACTCGTACGCGGCGCGCTCGACGTCCGGCAGGTTTTCCCCTCGGAAGAGGAGGGCGATCATCGACGTCACCGGCGGGTAGTGGAAGGTCTTGCGGTACTGGATCTCCGCCTCGTAGAACGACTCGTAGTCGTGCCGCAGGGCGTGCTGGATGGCGTAGTGGGTGGGGAAGGCGGTCTGGATCATCACCTTTCCCCGCAGCTCCCCGCGTCCGGCGCGGCCGGCGACCTGGGTCAGCAGATAGAACGTCTTCTCCGCCGATCGAAAGTCGGGATAGCCGAGGATGGAGTCGGCGTTGAGGACGCCGGTGAGGGTGACGTTCGGGAAGTGATGGCCCTTGCTGAGCATCTGCGTGCCGATGAGGACCCGGGTGTCGCCGCGGCGGAAGCGGTCCAGGATGGCCACGAGCGCACCCTTGCGGCGGGTGGAGTCGCGGTCCAGGACCTCCGCGGAAACGTCCGGAAAATCGCGGCGGAAGCGCTCCTCGACCTTCTCCGTGCCGAAGCCGATCGGCTGCAGGACCTCGCCCGAGCAGAGCGGGCACTTCTGCGGGATCGGCTTGCGCAGGCCGCAGTAGTGGCAGATGAGCAGTCCCTCGCGCCGGTGGACGGTCAGGGTGACGCTGCAGTCGCGGCAGCGGAAGTCGTGGCCGCACTCGCGGCAGAGCAGGTACGGCGCGTAGCCGCGGCGGTTGATGAGGATGATGACCTGCTCGCCGGCGTCGAAGGTCTCGCGCATCGCTTCCTTGAGGCGCGAGGAGAAGATGACGAAGCCCTTGTCCTCCTTCTCCGCGCGCTCCTTGCGCAAGTCCACGATTTCCACATCCGGTAGCGGACGGGCCTCGACGCGCTTGGTCATGCGCAGGAGGGTGTACTTGCCGCGGGCGGCGTTCTCGCGCGACTCCAGCGAGGGCGTGGCCGAGCCGAGGACGACCGGGATCTTGCGCAGTTGCGCGCGGACCACGGCCAGGTCGCGGGCGTTGTAGCGCGGCGTCTCCTCCTGCTTGTACGCGCCGTCCCCTTCCTCGTCGACGACGATCAGGCCGAGGCGCTGGAAGGGGGTGAAGAGCGCGGAGCGCGGGCCGATGGCCACGTCGACCTCGCCGCGCCGGGCGCGCCACCACTGATCGAAGCGCTCGCTCGCGGAGAGGCTGCTGTGCAGGATGGCGATGCGCTCGCCGAAGCGCTCCTTGAGGCGCGACGCGAAGACGGGGGTGAGCGAGATCTCCGGCACCATCAGCAGCGCCTGCTCTCCCCGCTTCACCACGTCCCGCATCAGCTCGATGTACACCTCGGTCTTCCCGCTTCCGGTCACCCCTTCGATCAGGAATGGCGCGAATGTGCCGAGGGCGGCCTTCACCGCGGCGATGGCGCTCTTCTGCTCGTCCGAGTAGCGGATCTCCCCTGTCGCAACGTCGTCGAAACCGGCCAGGAATGCGTCGAGCGTGTGCCGTCGCGGCCGGCGCTCGATCTTGACGATGGCCTTCTTCACCAGCGCGGACAGGACGGCCGCGCTGACGCCGCCGTGCTCGAGCGCGCGCACGGACAGCTCGCCGCCGCGCTCGCGCAGCAGCTCGACCGCCGCCTGTTGTTTCGGCGTCAGCCCCTCTGGCGCGCTCTCCAGGATCACGAAGCGGTCGTAGCGCACTCCTTCGGCGTCGCGGAGGCGGTCCTGGATGGCGACGATCCCGGCGTCGCGCAGGCGCGCCACCGCCGTGCGCGGGATCTTCATCTCCTCGAAGAGCGCTGAGAGCGGAAGCGGGCGCTTGCGCAGCTCGTCGATCACGACCAGATCCGCGTCGAGGATCCGCTTCATCTCCAGCGCCTCCTCGATCATCAGATCGTTGGCTGCCAGTGATGCCTGCCGCCGCCCGCGGGCGGCCATGTTCGCAGGGAGGGCCACGCGCAGCATCTCGCCGAGCGGGGCGATGTAGTACTCCGCGGCCCAGCGACAGAGCTCGATGATCTCCGGGATCAGCGCAGGCTCCTCGTCGTCGAGGACCGAGCGGATGGCCTTGATCTTCCGCGTGTCGACGGGCGTCTCGTCGAGCAGCGCCACCACGAAGCCGGTGGTGAGCTTGGTGCCGAGGGGGACCTCGACGCGGGAGCCGAGGCGGACGCCGTCGCTCAGCGCGCCGGGAATCGCGTACGTGAGCGTGCCGTGGAAGCCGGCGGGGACGGCGATCTCGGCGTATTTGGAGATGGGCAACTACGCGGTCCCCAGCTCCGCCATTACCTTCTTCATGTCGGTCCAGACATCCTTCTTCGCCGCCGGATTGCGGAGCAGGTAGGCCGGGTGGTACGTGGGCATGACCTTGATGCCGTCGTACTCGAGCCACTGGCCGCGCACGGAGGTGATGCCGTAGCTCTTCTCCAGAAGGCTCTGCAGGGCGAAGCGGCCGAGGGTGACGATGACCTTGGGCTGGATCAGCTCGACCTGGCGGCGGATGAAGGGCCGGCAGGCCTCCAGCTCGTCCGGCTCGGGATTGCGGTTCTCCGGCGGCCGGCACTTGATGACGTTGGCGATGTAGACGTCGTCGCGGGTCAGCTTCATGGCCTTGATGATGTCCGTGAGCAACTGCCCGGCCCGCCCGACGAACGGCTCGCCCTTGAGATCTTCGTCGCGCCCGGGCGCCTCGCCGACGAACATGAGGTCCGCGTTCGGACTGCCCACGCCGAAGACGACGTTCGTGCGCGTGCCGGCCAGGCGGCATTTGGTGCAGTCGTGAGCCTGGGTGGCGAGAGCGGTCCAGTCGTCGAGGGCCGGGGGCTCGGGGGCTCGGGGGCTCGGGGGGGTTGAGGGCACGTCCAGGTGCGTGAAGCCCAGCTCGCGAAGAAGCGCGAGCTCGCTGAGAACCTCGTCCGTCATGGCTGGAATTATCGTCTATACTCCGCCGCGGTCCGAATCATGAGAAAACTCGCGAAGCTCGCCCTTCTCTCGCTCGTCCTCTGCGCGTTCACGCTCCCCGCGTTTGCAGGCAAAAAAGCGACCGTCAAGATCATCAACCAGAGCAAGTGGGAGATTCACCACATCTTCCTCTCCTCGACCGAGGACGAGGAGTGGGGGTCCGACCAGCTCGAGGACCAGATCCTGGCCAAGGGCGACTCCCTCACCCTGACCGACATTCCCTGCGACCTCTACGACATCAAGGTCGTGGACGAGGACGGTGACGAGTGCGTCATCGAAGAGGTGGATCTGTGCGGGGATCACTCGTACTGGAAGATCACGGATAAGGATCTTCTGGAGTGTGAAGGGTACGGGGACTAATCGAGGCGCTCGAGAATCAGATCCAGCACGCGATTCGCCACCACCGTCTTCGGCGCGCGCTCGATCTTCACCACTTCCCCGTCGCGCCCGATGACCAGCACCTCGTTCTGATCGGCGTCGAAGCCGATGGCGCTGTCGCTGACGTTGTTGGCGACGATGAGGTCCGCGCCTTTGCGCTGGAGCTTCTCGCGGGCGTTCTCTTCGACGGCGTCGGTCTCGGCGGCGAAGGCGACGATGAACGGGCGCGGGGAGAGCGCGGCCACGTCGGCGAGGATGTCGGGGTTGCGGCGGAGGGTGATCGTCAGCTCGTCGCCGGCATCGCGCTTCTTGATCTTGCGGTCGGCGACGGTCGCCGGGGCGTAGTCGGCGACGGCCGCGGCCTTGATCACGATCTGGTTCCGCGGCGCCGCGGCCATGACCGCCGCATGCATCTCCTCGGCGGTCCCGACGCGGGTCATCTCCACTCCCGCGGGCGCGGGCACGGACGTCGGGCCGGAGACGAGGGTCACGTGCGCGCCGCGGCGGCGCGCGGCGTCGGCGATGGCGTAGCCCATCTTCCCGGAGGAGCGGTTGGAGATGAAGCGCACCGGATCGATGGGTTCGCGGGTCGGGCCGGCGGTGACGAGGATGTTCTTCCCCTCGAGGTCGCGCGCCGCGAAGTGACGCCGCACGATCTCGACGATCACGGGCACGTCGGGCATGCGCCCCGCGCCTTCGTCGCCGCAGGCGAGGAGACCGCTGTCCGGATCGAGGACGTCCACACCGCGCGCGCGCAGGGTCTCCATGTTCTGCTGCACGGTCGGGTGCCGGAGCATGAAGGTGTTCATCGCCGGGGCCACGGTGATCGCGGCGCGGTGGGCGATGGCGTAGGTCGACAGGGCGTCGTCGGCGATGCCGGTGGCGAGCTTGGCCAGGAGGTTCGCCGTGGCCGGCGCGATCAAGAGCAGCTCCGCCCAGCGGGCCAGCTCGATGTGATCGACGCCGCCCTTCTCCGGATCGCCCCACTGATCGAGGATCACGCCGTGGTTGGACACGGCGGCGAGGGAGAGCGGCGAAACGAACCGGGCCGCATTCGGGGTGAGGATCACCCGAACGTCGGCGCCGGCGTCCTGGAGGCGGCGGACCAGCTCGGGCGCCTTGTACGCCGCGATGCCGCCCGAGACGCCGAGCAGGACGCGCACGCCAGGGCCCTTCCGACCTCAGCGGTAGCGGTACTTGATCTTGCCCTGGGCGACTTCCTCCAGGGCGATCGTGAGGTAGTTCTTCGACGCCGTCCCCACCATCGGCGGCGGGTACTCCTCGAAGGACCCCTCGCCGAGGTTGTGGTAGTACGAGTTGATCTGGCGCGCGCGCTTGGCGGCCACGATCACGCTCGCGTAGTTGGAGTCGACGTGCTCGAGCAGTCGATCGACGCGGGGAGAGATCATCGCTAGCCAGTGTAGTTGCGCACCAGGGCGACGAGCTCGGCCACGGCGTCCTCGAGGCGGTCGTTGACCACGCGGTGCGCGAACTCGTCGCGCGCGGCGAGCTCCTCGCGCGCGACGGCGAGGCGCGCCGCCATGTCCTCGGGACCCGTGTCCCCGCGGCCGACGAGCCGCGCGCGCAGGGCGTCATCCGAGGGCGGCTCGACGAAGATCTGCACCGCGGACGGCAGCGTCTCGCGCACCTGCCGCGCCCCTTGGACCTCGATCTCGAGGACGACGGGGACGCCGGCGCGCTGGTGGCGCTCGAGCTCCGCCCGCAG
>JBIOTX010000291.1:0-7902 GCA_044866315.1 Thermoanaerobaculia bacterium
TGGTGTTCACGTTCAACATCGCGAACGGACTGACCGCGGGACTGGTGCTCTATCCGATCATGAAAGTCCTCGCTGGCCGATGGCGCGAAGTGCGCGCCGGGGCGTGGGTGCTGGCGGCGATGTGCGCGGTCTATTACGTGTTCGGGTTACCGCACTAACGTCTCGAGCGCCGACTGCGCGGCCCAGTAGCCGCACATCCCGTGCACTCCCCCGCCCGGCGGCGTGGAGCTCGAGCCGATGAAGAGCTGCTCGTTCGGCGTGGCGTAGGGATCCATCTTCGGGAACGGGCGGGTGAGGAACTGGGTCATCGTGTTCGCGCCGCCGGCGATGTCGCCGCCGATCATGTTCGGGTTGTGCTCCTCGTACTGCGCCGGGTTGATGGTGTGGCGGGCCAGGATGCGGTCGCGGAAGCCGGGGGCGAAGCGCTCCATCTGCCGCTCGATGTGCTCGGTCATGTCCCGCCCGGAGCCGTGCGGCACGTGGCAGTACGCCCAGCCGGTGTGCTTCCCCTCCGGCGCGCGCGTGGGGTCGAACATGCTCTGCTGGGCCACGAGCACGAACGGCCGGTCGCTCATCCGCCCGTGGAAGGTCGCATCTTCATGGAGGGCGATCTCCTCGATCGTGCCGCCGACGTGCACCGTCGCCGAGCGCGCGCACTCCGCGGCCTTCCACGGAATGGGCCCGTCCAGCGCCCAGTCGATCTTGAACGCGCCGGGGCCGTAGCGGAAGCGGCTCAGGCGCTTCAGGTAGCGCTTGGGCAGGGCGTCCTTGGCGATCGAGGCCAGCTGGCGCGGGGTGACGTCGAAGATCACCGCCCGCGACGGCGGGATGTCGTGCAGCGAGCGGACGGGATGGCCGGTCTGAAGCTCCACGCCCATCGAGCGCAGGTACGAGGCCATGGCGTTGATGATGGCGATCGAGCCGCCCTTCGCCGCCGGCCAGCCGGTGGCGTGTCCGGCGAGCATGAGCGCGAGGCCGAACGAGGCGGAGCCGATCCGGTCGAGCGGGAGAAACGAGTGCGCGGCCGAGCCGCCGAACAGCGCCCGCGCGTGCGGCGTCTTGAAGCGTTTCACCAGCGTCGTGGCCGGCTGCAGGCCGAGGAGGCCGAAGCGGGCCAGGACGATCGGGTGCTTGGGCGGCGGCCAGGCGCCGATCGGGCGGAGGATGTCGTCGAACACCTTGCCGGCAACCGCGGCGAAGGGGGCCATCAGCTCCCGGTAGGCCTTCTCGTCCTCGCCGAGGCGGGAGGCGGTGGCGTCGACGGAGACCTCCATGAGGGCGGCGGTGCCGTCGTCGAGCGGGTGGGCGATCGCGGAGGGCGAGTAGGCCCATTCCAGCCCGTGCTCGGCCAGCGGCAGCTCGCGGATGAACGGCGAGACCACGCTCATCGGGTGAATGGCCGAGCAGATGTCGTGGCGGAACCCGGGCAGGGTCAGCTCCTCGGTGCGCGCCCCGCCGCCGATGGTGGGCTTGGCCTCGAGGATCAGGACGGACAGGCCGGCGCGGGCCAGGACGATCGCGGCCGACAGGCCGTTCGGCCCGGCGCCCACGACCACTGCATCCCACGATTTCACCTAAGTCATTGAAACACCACTACATCAACGACTTCAAATATTTTTTCACAAATGGGGGGTAGGGATTTGGCCGCGGTAGACACTCCTGTTTTGGAGCTGTCTCGAATGCACCTCATGCCATCCACCTGTCCGGCCGCCCGACCCGAGGAGAGCGACCTCGAGACGATCGCTCTATCGGGCAGACACCTGGACTATCTCGGGCAGATCGCCCGGGAAATGAACCCCGACATGCCCATGTCGTTCGGCTTGCCGCACCTGATTCGAACGATCATCGATCGAATCGAAGAAAGCGGCATCGACCTCACCGACGCATGCAGTGAAGAAGAGATTGCCCGTCTGGCCGCAACGCGGCTCCGCGGGCAGACCAGCCTCCGACGGGCTCCGCGACCTAGCGAGCGGGCTTTTTCTTCGGCGCCGAACCGGTCAGGAGCTCGACGATCGTATCGATCGAGTCTGCCTGGGAAAGATCGGTTCCGCTCTGGAACGCCGCCTCGATCAAGCCGCGGATGATCTCGGCGCGGCTGATCGCCTTGCCGTGCCTCAGGCGGATGTCGATGGCCAGACGATCGAGATAGGCGACATGACGGTCGAGTAAGACGACCGTGATTTTCGCCCAGGGCTCGGTGTGGACGATAGGCCTTCCGCGATTGCTCTTTGCAGGACTCACACGTTCTCCTCTCTTCTGCTTGGGTGATTGGGTGTGACCGAAAGCCGAGGTCGAGTTTACTTCCTTCTCCAGTCGAAGTCTATCTTTCCGTCCCTGCCTAAGGCCGTCTTCCCCATGAAGACGAACCGCTGGTCAGGAACGTATCCGTTCCATTCGGGTTCTTGACTGTTCGCGCATCCGGACCTTTGGGGACGGCGCGCCGCATCGATGGAGATGCGCCGGCCGCCCGACCATATTACCCCCTCGCTGCGGATTGGCAACGGGAAAGTGGTTGCGGTCGGGGTCACCCCTGGCTACTGGCAACTGGCCACTGGCTACCTCACAGGCAGCCTCACCGTAAACACCGCCCCCCGCTCCCCATTCGCCGCCGCCACCGTGCCGCCGTACGCCTCCACGATGGCGCGCACGATGGCCAGCCCGAGGCCGGTGTGGCCGGCGGAGTGGCGGGAGGCGTCGGGGCGGTGGGTAAAGAAGCGGTCGAAGATGCGATCGAGGTTGGGCGGGGGGATGCCCGGTCCCTGGTCGGCGATGCGCGCGACGACGGCGTTGCCCTCGGCGGACACGCGCACGGAGACCGCACCGCCGGGCGGGGAGAAGCTGGCGGCGTTGTCGAGGATGTTCTCGAAGACCTGGGTGAGCCGGTCGGCCGAGGCGTGGACGACGAGCGGGCCTCCGGCGACGTCGAGGTCGAAGCGGATGCGGTCGCGCTCGCGGGCCCGGAAGCCCTCGACGATCATCGTCAGGAGCGCGCCGACGTCCACCGGCGTGCGCTCCTCGCGCACTAGGCCTGCGTCGATCTTCGAGATCTCGCGCACGCCGGAGAGGAGGCGCTCCATGCGCGCCACTTCCTGCTCGATCACGTGGACGAAGCGCCGGCGGTCGGCGGCGTCACGGACGTCGGCGATCATCTCGTTCGCGTTGCGGATCGACGCCAGCGGGTTCTTCAGCTCGTGCACGACGTCGCCGGCGAAGGTCTCGATGAAGGCGACGTGGGCGTCGAGGCGGCGCATGATCCTCTCCAGGGCGCGGGAAAGCTCGCCGATCTCGTCCTGCCGCTTCGAGCCTTTGAAGCGGCCGTAGATGCGGCCGCGGCGGTCCAGAATCGCCCTCGCGTCGAGGCGCAGCTGTCGGATCGGCGTCACGATCGTGGTGGAGAAGAAGATCGCCACCAGCAGCGCCACGACCACCGAGGCGATGAAGATGCGCATCACCCGCAGACGAATGACGGAGAGGTCCTGCAGGATCTGGTACGTGCTCTTCGAGGCCACCACCGCCCCCACCGTCCACCCGCCCACCACCACCGGCACCATCCGGTAGAGCGTGACCGAGCGCCGCCTCCCCTGCCCCGTCGCGGTGATCTTCTTGTCGAACCAGTCCCGCCCGCGCAGCACGGTCGAGACCTCCGGCCCGGTGAGCTGCGTGGCGTTGGCGTAGTAGTCGATCTCCAGCGGCGGCTCCGGGCGGATCCAGCGGATCAGCGGGCGGAGGATGTACGCCCCGAAGCGGTAGAGGATGTGCCGGCGGTCGGTGCGCGGCGGATTCTCCCGGGCCGCGCCGATGATGTGATGGGAGTCGGCGACCACCCTCCCGCGGTGGTCGATCAGGCGCACGCGCACGTCGTCGATCTTCGCCCGGTGGATGATGTCCTCGAAGGCGTCGGCATCGAGCGTGCCCCCGCGGGCGATCGCCGCCGCGATCAGTCGCGCCTGATGGGTCACGTCGCGCACTTCCGCGGTCTCCAGGCGCTCTTCGTACTCGCCCAGGAGCAGCATGCCGGCGACGGGGAGAAACACCAAGAGGAGCGTGAACGCCAGGAGGCGCAGGCGCAGCCGGGAGAAGGCGCGGAAGAAGCGCTTCATCAACTGCTGCCGCGGGCCTGGTCGATGAGGTTGTCGATCGACTCCTGGCGCTGCACCGCGTCGAGCGGCGGCGAGGAGCCGTTGCGGATGGCGTAGTCGAGATCGGAGACCAGGCTGCGCAGCTCGCGCATGGCCTGCCGTCCCTTCGCGCAGCCGTCCGACTGGCAGCTGCAGTCCGACTCCGCGGAGGCGATCCGCCCCTCGACGTGGCCCTTGAACTCGTTCCACGCCGTGACGTCGTACGGCGGGTTCACGAACTGGCGCAGCCCGCTCCCCCACGCCTCCGAGGCGCGCGCCGCGGAGTCCGCGCAGCTCGCGGCGGGATTGCCCGACGAGGACTTCGCCGGCGCGCCGCTCTTCTTCAGCCGCGGCTCGATCACTTTCCAGGCCAGGAACAGGAGCAGCAGGATGACCAGCCACTTGACGACGCGCATGGCTCACTCCTTCCAGCGGTAGCCGAGGCCGTAGACCGTCTCGATGCGGTCGAACGAGGGGTCGGCCTCCTCGAACTTGCGGCGCACGCGCTTGATGTGGCTGTCGATGGTGCGGTCGCTCACGTAGGCGTCGTGCGGATAGCCGTCCTGGTGGAGCTGCTTTCGCGTCTTCACGTGACCCGGGAAGCGCACCAGCGCGTGCAGCATCATGAACTCGGTGACGGTGAGGCTGAGGGGCACGCCCTTCCAGCGCACGCTGTAGCGCTGCAGGTCGAGCTCCAGCTCGCCGTGGCGCACCGGCGCGTCGGCGGCCGGGCGCGGGGCCGTGTTCTGGTCGATGGCCGCGCGGCGGAAGAGCACTTTCACCCGCGCCAGGAGCTCGCGCATCGAGAAGGGCTTGCACAGGTAGTCGTCGGCGCCGATCTCCAGGCCGAGGACGCGGTCCAGCTCATCGTCGCGCGAGGTGAGAAAGATGAGGGGAATGGTCTCGGACTTGGCGCGAACGCGGCGGCAGAGCTCCAGCCCGTCCATCTCCGGCATGACGATGTCGAGGATGACCAAGCCGGGAAGCTTCTGCTGAAAGGCCCGCCAGGCCTCGAGCCCGGTCGCGTACAGCTCGACCGGATACCCCTCCCGGCGCAAGGCGAAGCCGACGGTCTCGCGGATGTTCTCCTCGTCGTCGACGACCGCGACGACGCTATTGGACGGACGCATTGGAGTGGGATTGTGCCAGTAGCCAGTAGCCGGTTGCCAGTAGCCAGTTGCCAGCAACCTCACTGGCTACTGGCCACTGGCTACTGGCCACTACCTCCTTCTGCACTCCCCGCCGCTGCAGACGTACGCGATCGGCACTTCCGGATCGGGCTGCAGCGCCGCCGTGAACGGGAGCGCCTGGGTCATGCGCACGCGATCGGGGCCCTTCCACGGTACGAAGACCACGGCGCGCATCGGCTCCCAGCGCTCGTGAATGGAGTGGAGAAGGTCGTAGGTGTCCTTCTTGCGTGGGTCGCCGGTGACGACGACGATCGACGGGGTCACGAAGGCATCCGCGAGGGCGCCGGCGAGCTCGGGGAGCTGCACGCCGTTGCTGCGCAGCCGCCCGCCGAAGGACTGGAAGATCACCGCCGGGCGCGCGCCCCAGGTGGTGTTGCCGGTGAGGGCGGCCAGGCGGAGGAGGTTCCGTGCGGCGACGGAGTTGACCGCCGGCGTCTCGAAGTCGGTCTCGACGAGGAGTCCGCGCAGCGCCGGCGGGAGACTCGTGCCCGTCGTGTAGCGGCCGAGGCTCGCGTCCCAGAACAGCTCGTCCTGGCGCTGCTGGAGCGCCTTGGCCAGGTCCAGCCAGCGCGGGTCGTAGCTGGCGTCGAAGAGATCGAGGAGGCCCTGCACGAGCAGCGCGTAATCCTCGGCGAGGGCATCGAGGAAGGGCCTGGTGAGCGCATCGCTGCGATAGAGCGTCTTCTTCGGGCCGATCCAGAGCTTCGCGGTGACCGTGCGCGCGGCGGACGTCGCGGAGTCGACGTACGTCTTCTCGCCGAGGACTGCGCCGGCGCGGGCGAGGGCGGAGATCATCAGGCCGTTCAGGCCCGCCATCTCCGAGAACTCCCGGAAGGGCTGCGGGCGCTTCTGCCGCAGATCGAGCATCTTCGCCAGCAGCGGCTTCATCTCCTCGGCGGTCTGGCGGAGATAGTCCGGATCGGCGAGGATCGGCAGGTTGTCCTGGTCGCGCTCCATGCCGTAGATGCGAAACACCTTGGCCGCCGGGTCGCGGCCGATGAGGCGCGCGATCTCGTCCTTGTCCCAGAGGTAGAACGCGGCGTTGACGAACTCCGGTCCCTGGCCGGGGATGAGGCTGTGCGCGTCCTGCGCCGCGTCGAACGCGCCGCGCGTGCCGCGCATCTCGTTCACCGCGTAGTCGAGCGTGGTGCGGACGACCGACTCCAGCTCGGGATCGCGCGTGAGCTGCCAGGCCTCGAGGTAGGCGATGGCGAGCAGGGCCTGGTCGGCGGCCATCTTCTCAAAGTACGGGTCGCGCCAGGCGGCGTCGCGCGTGGCGCGGTGGAAGCCGCCGCCGAGCTGGTCGCGCACCGGTAGCCGGGCCATCTTGCGCAGCGTGTCCACGGCGATGGCGCGCACGGCGTCGTTCTTCGCCCGGTCGGCATAGCGCAGCAGGAACGAGATCGTCATCGGCTGCGGCGTCTTCGGCGCGGGACCGAATCCGCCGTTCGTCGCGTCGTACGTCTTGCCGATGTCCTCGATCACCGCATCGAGCACTTTCGCGTCCACCTCGGACGGCGCGCGCCGCTCGCCGAGCGTACGCGCCTTCTCGAGATTCGCCTTCCCCGCCGCCACCGCGGACGCGCGCTCGTTCGCCCAGCGGTTCGCGCTCTGCACCAGGAGGCGGTTCAGCTCCCCGGGCGTGACCGCGCCGGCCATGGCGAAGGGCTCGAGATCGGGCGTGAGGACGAAGTTCGCCGGCACGCTGCTGGTCCCGAGCACCGTCGCATAGGCCTCGGCGACCTCCGGATGCTCCAGGCGGTCGAGCAGGACGGGGACAAAGTACGTGTTGATCGTCTCCGCGATCTCGCTGTTGACGAAGGCCTCCCGGTGCAGGCGATAGACCTCGTTCGAGGCCGCGAAGCCGATGGCGAGGAAGATCGGCCGGTCCGCCTTCTTCGCCCGCTCCAGCGTGGCCGCGTTCCAGGGCTGCCACATGACCGGGCTGGCCGCGGCGTCGCTCAGGAGCCGGCTCGCGGCGTTGGCCAGCGGGCTGGCGGCCACGGGCTGGGTCTGCTGCGCGTGGGCACCGAGGGCAGCCAGGAGCACGAGAGGGAGGAGGCGGCGCAGCATCCGGGTCGGGGAACAACTCGCCGCCCGAGGCGCTTCCATCTTCTGATGCGCGAGCGGTTTCTGCCCCTGGCCCGGCGTCACGGCGCGGACGAAGAGACCGCCGCGCGCTGGTGGGGCGAGCTCGAGGCCCGCTACTCCGAGCCCCACCGCCACTACCACACCCTGACACACATCGAGCACATGCTGGACCTCCTGCCCCACGCCGATGAGACGGTGCTGGCCGCGGTGTGGTTCCACGACGCCGTCTACGGCGCCGGCAATGACGAGGAGCAGAGCGCCGCCCTGGCCCGCCGCGCCCTCGCCGAGCTGCGCTTCCCACCCCAGGCCGTCGACGCCGTGGAGGCGCTCATCCTGGCCACGAAATCCCACGATCTCGCCGACGTCCCTCCCCACCACCGCCCCTTCCTCGATGCCGACCTGGCCATCCTCGGCACCGACCCGGCGCGGTACGACGCGTACGTCCAGGGCGTCCGCCAGGAGTACAGCTACGTCCCGGAGCCGCTCTTCCGCGACGCCCGCGC
>JBIOTX010000292.1:0-3016 GCA_044866315.1 Thermoanaerobaculia bacterium
GATTCGGCGGGCTGAGAGCCCGCCGCTCCACGCCTGTGAGCCTCGTACGGACTCGAATATGCTTCCCTCTCAAGACGGAGGCACACACATGACCAACCCCCTCGTCCAGCTCGCCAAGGCCGGCCAGAGCGTCTGGTTCGATCAGATGGAGCGGAAGCTCATCACCACCGGGAAGCTGCAGAAGATGATCGACGAGGACGACCTCCGCGGGCTGACCTCGAACCCGACCATCTTCGAGAAAGCCATCGGCGGCAGCGAGGACTACGACGGGCAGCTGCGCATGCTGGCCTCGCAGGGGAAGTCGCGCGACGAGATCTACGACGAGCTGGTGCTCGAGGACATCGGCAATGCCGCCGACGTCTTCCGCCCCGTCTACGACCGCACCGGCGGCGACGACGGCTACGTGAGTCTCGAGGTCTCGCCGCTGCTGGCCAGCAAGACCGCGGATACGGTGGCCGAGGCGAAGCGGCTGTTCACGCGGGCGGGGCGGCCGAACGTGATGATCAAGATCCCGGCGACGCCGGAGGGCATCCCCGCGATCGAGAAGGCCATCGGCCTCGGCATCAACATCAACGTCACCCTGATCTTCTCGAACGAGGTCTACGCGCAGGTGATCGAGGCCTACCTGCGCGGCCTGGAGTTCCGCGTCGCCCAGGGACTGCCGATCGGCTACATCGCCTCGGTAGCCAGCTTCTTCGTCAGCCGCATCGACACGCAGGCGGACAAGCAGCTCGAGGAGAAGGGCGGCCCGGAGGAGCTGCGCGGCAAGATCGCCATCGCCAACGCGAAGATGGCCTACCAGCTGTTCAAGAAGGTGTTCTCCAGCGATCGCTATCTGAAGCTGCGCGATCAGGGCGCGCGCGTGCAGCGCCCGCTCTGGGCGTCGACGGGAACGAAGAACCCGAAGTACAGCGACGTGCTGTACGTCGAGTCGCTGATCGGTCCGGACACGGTCAACACGCTCCCGCCGTCGACCTTCGAGGCGTTCAAGGACCACGGCAAGGTGCGGATGGCCCTCGAGGAAGGGGTCGACGAGGCCCGCCAGGTCCTGGAGAAGTTCGAGGCCGGCGGTTTCAGCCTCGCCGACATCACCGAGAAGCTGACCGTCGACGGCGTGAAGTCGTTCCACGATTCGTTCGAGGAGCTGATGGCCACGATCGAGGCGCGTCGCGACGCGGTGGTCCGCGCGCTTCCGGAGCGGCTGACGCTGCACGGCGTCTCGGTCGACGACGCCGTCGCCCGCGCGGAGAAGGAGAAGTTCGTCTCCCGCATCTGGAAGAAGGACGCCACGCTCTGGAAGTCGGACGAGGCGCACGGAAAGATCATCGCCAATGCCCTCGGCTGGCTGACGGTCATCGAGGGGCTCAAGAAGAGTCTCAACGTGCTGCACGACGAGATCGAGGCGACCCGGCAGCAGTTCGACCACGTGGTCGTCCTCGGCATGGGTGGCTCGAGCCTCTGTTCCGAGGTCGTGCGCCGCGTGTTCGGCAAGCGCGAGGGCTGGCCGGAGCTGCTGACGCTCGACTCCACCGTCCCCGAGGCGGTGCAGCTGCTGCTCGATCGCATCCGGCTGGAGAAGACCCTCTTCATCGTCGCCTCCAAGTCCGGCACCACCACCGAGCCGGTGATGTTCCACCGCTACTTCTACGAGCGGGTGAAGCAGGTCCGCGGCGACAAGGCCGGCACGCACTTCCTCGCCATCACCGACCCCGGCACGCAGCTCGTGCAGGACGCGCAGCGCGACCGCTTCCGCCACATCTTCCTCAACCCGCCCGACATCGGCGGGCGCTACTCCGCGCTGTCGCTGTTCGGCATCGTGCCGGCGGCACTCACGGGCGTGGACGTCGAGCAGCTGCTCGACCGCGCCATCCACGCCGCGCACGTGGCGATCCTTCCCCAGGTCCGCAAGAACCCGCCCGCGCTCCTCGGCGCGGCCATCGGGGCGATGGCCCAGGCCGGGCGCGACAAGCTCACCCTCATCACCCCGCGCCCGCTCGACACCCTCGGCCTGTGGATCGAGCAGCTCATCGCCGAGAGCACCGGGAAGGAAGGGAAGGGCATCGTGCCCGTTGCCGGCGAGCCGCCTCTGGCGGCGAGCGAGTACGGGAACGACCGGCTGTTCGTCTGCGTGCGCATGCGTGGCAGCGATGAAACGGCGAGACTGCGCGAGCTCGCCGCCGCCGGACACCCGGTCATCGACTACGTGATCGAAGAGCCGCTCGACCTCGGCGAGGTGTTCTTCGTCTGGGAGTTCGCCACCGCCGTCGCCGGCGCGATTCTCGGCGTGAATCCGTTCGATCAGCCGAACGTGCAGGAGTCGAAGGACAACACCAAGCGCCTCCTCGACGAGTACCGCGCCACGCAGACCATGGGCGGCGCCATCCACGCGCGGCCGAAGCCGGACGACCGCGACGCGCTGGCCCAGCTGCTCGCGCAGGTGAAGCCCGGCGATTACATCGCCCTGACCGAGTACTTCGCCGAGACGCCGAAGCGCGACGAGCTCCTCGCGCAGATCCGCGAGACCCTGGCCCGCGAGCTGCGCGTGGCCACGACCACCGGCTACGGCCCGCGCTTCCTGCATTCGACGGGACAGCTGCACAAGGGCGGCGGCGACAACGGCGTCTTCCTCCAGCTCACCGGCGGGCGCGGCGGCGTGTCCGAGAACATCCCCGGCGAGCCGTTCGGCTTCGGCCCGCTCGTGCGCGCGCAGGCCATCGGCGACTACCAGGCCCTGGCCGGCCGCGACCGGCGCATCACCAGCATCGACCTCGGCGAGGACGTCGAGCGGGGCCTGGAGTCGCTGCTCGAGACCGTGAAGAGCGCGGTGGCCGCGCGGGTCTGACATGGGCTGTCACTTCGGGATGATCGGCCTGGGGGTGATGGGGTCGAACCTCGTCCTCAACATCGAGGACCACGGCTTCTCCGTCGCCGTCTGGAACCGCGAGACGGAGACCATGCGCCGCTTCTGCGCCAGCAATCCGGGGCGGAAGCTCTTCGCCACGGAGAGCCTGGAGGA
>JBIOTX010000293.1:0-2867 GCA_044866315.1 Thermoanaerobaculia bacterium
TACGGCGCGGGCAGGATGACCAGGAGGTAGCACGGCAGAAACACGCCGAGGGCCGCCGCGGTCGCGCCGAGGGGGCCGGCGACGAGGTAGCCGATGAAGGCGACGGTGATGACGACCGGACCGGGCGTGATCATCGCCACCGCCACGGCGTCGAGAAACTGCTGGTCGGTGAGCCAGCGATGCTCCTGCACCACGCCCGCGTACATGAACGGCACGATGGCCAGGCCGCTGCCGAACACGAACGCGCCGGCCTTGGTGAAGAACCAGAGGATGCTGCCCAGCGGAGGCACCGCGAGCAGCGTGACCGCGCTGCGCGCCTGTACCCACTGACGCGCCAGGGCGAGGATCCCGCCGGCCATGATCAGCGATACGACTTCGGCCTCGAGGATCGCCGTCGCGACCGCGTTGACCGCGAAGACGAGCCAGAGCAGCCAGTCGCGGCCCAGCGTCAGCCGCACGAGCTTGTACGCGCTGCGGAGAATGATCGCGATCACCGCCGCGCCGATACCGTAGAACGCCGCCTGCATCCACGGCAGACCGCCGAAGCGGACGTAGGCCGCGGAGAGGGCCAGGACCATGAGAAACGACGGGGCCACGAACGCGATCGCCACCAGCGTCGCGCCGAGGACGCCGCCGCGCGCCCAGCCGAGATAGATGGCCAGCTGCGCGGCGAGCGGGCCGGGAGCGAGCTGCGCGAGGGCGAGCCCTTTGACGTACTCCTCTCTCGTGAACCAGCCCCGCTCGTCCACGAGGTCGCGCTGCATGTAGCCGGCGAGCGCGATCGGGCCGCCGAAGCCGAACGTGCCGAGGCGGAGGAAGTACCGGACCAGCTGGCCCGTCACCGGCGCCTCTTCGCGCGGCTGCCGAGGGCGTCGTAGACGTCGTCGAACACGCTCAGCGCGCGCTCGATCCGCTCGTCGTCGTTGTCGGTGCGGGCCATGACCCCGTCCAGCACCATGCGCAGCCCGGCCGTCTCGGCGCGTCCGTACTTGGAGTCCTTCAGGTCGAGGTCGTGCACCATCTCCGCGATGGCTCGCACGCGCTTGTCCGGCAGGCCGACCCGGCGCACCAGCGTCTCCAGCGTGCAGCGATCCTCTTCGTGGGTGAAGTCGCCGCCGACCATGTCGAACCGCAGCTCGCCGTCCTTGCGCGGGGCCGCAGGGTCGGCGAAGCGGAAGCGCGCCTTCGGATCGACGAAGCGGCGGATGAACCACGCCGACGCCATCCGGTCCACCTTCACCCCGGGACGAGTGACCCAGGTCCTGCCTCGCAGCTCGGGATTCGCCTGCATCTTCGCCTCCTCCTGCTTTTCGCGCGCAAGCCGCGTCTCAATGGCCTCGATCGCCTCCTCGGCCGCCGCCCTCCCCTCCGCCTCGAAGAAATCGATGGTCCGGATCTCCTCCAGACGCCGCGTCAGGCGCTGGTAGGCAGCGGCCAGATCCCCGGCCGCCGCCGCGCCGCGCGCGGCTTTCCCCGCGGCCTTCGCCTCGTCCGCCAGCGCCGCGTAGTCGGCGTCCCGCTCCTGCCGGAACTGCGCGACCGCGGCGTCGTTGGCCACACCGTCCACGAAATCGCCGGCGACCAGATGCGCCTCCCCTCCCCCGGCCACGATCTCCTGGGCGATCCACTGCAGGTCCTCGAGCGTCTCCGCGCCGTGCGGCAGCAGATAGACCGAGTTCTTCACCGCGATCGCGCCGACCGCGCCGAGGCGCTGGCGCATCTTCGCGCGGAGATAGAGCGGCCGGGAGGGAATGCGATGGATGAGGATCAGCCAGCGCGGCATGGCAGTTGACAGTGTAATCTAGCAGCTGCTATGTTGTCACGTGAGATGAGACTGCTCCTCCTCATCGGCGCATGCGCGCTTCTCTGGTCGTTCGAGACCATCTGGCCGTTGCAGCGCTACCAGGACCGGCGCATCCGGCGCATCCTGCCCAACATCGGCCTCACGGTCCTGGTCGTCCTCCTGAACCTCGCCCTGTCCTTCGCCGTAGCGGCGGTCTCCGCGACCCGGGAAGTGAGCCTCCTGACCGTCATCATCGGCATCGCCGCCCTCGATCTGTCGGCCTACGTCGCCCACGTCCTCATGCACAAGTCGGCGCTCGCCTGGCGCTTTCATCGCGTGCACCACTCCGAGAACGAAGTCGACGTCACCACGGCCTTTCGCCAGCATCCCGGCGAGACCCTCTGGCGCGTCGCCTGGCAGTTGCCCGCCGTCCTCCTCCTCAGCCTGCCGCTGTGGGTGGTCGTCGTCTACCTGACGCTCTCCACCCTCAACGCCCAGCTCGAGCACGCCAACCTGCGCGTGCCCGAGCGCGTCGACCGCATCGTCCGCTGGCTGTTCGTCACCCCGAACATGCACAAGGTCCATCACTCCCGGCTGCAGCAAGAGACCGACTCCAACTACGCCAACATCTTCTCGATCTGGGACCGCCTCTTCGGCACGTACACGCGCGACGCGGACCTCGCCTCGCTGCGCTACGGGCTGGACGGCTTCGACGAGCCGGAGAGACAGACCTTTCGCGGGCTGCTGCGCCTGCCGTTCGGAGCCGCATGATCCTCTTCATCTGCCAGTACGGCGGCGCCAAGAGCGTCATCGCCGCGTCGTACTTCAACCGCCTCGCCGAGCGCGAAGGTCTCCCCCACCGCGCCGCCGCCGTCGCTGCCGAAACGCCTTACGACGCGGTGCCGGAGAACGTGGCCTCGTTCCTCGCCCGCGAAGGCTTCGACGTCGCGTCGTTTAAGCCGCGCCAAGTGGCGGAATCGGACCTCGTGTCCGCGGAGAAGGTCGTGTCCATCGACTGCGATCTCACACAGCTGGACGCCGCCGGCGTGGCCATCGAGCGCTGGGACGACGTGCCGAAAGTCAG
>JBIOTX010000294.1:0-43553 GCA_044866315.1 Thermoanaerobaculia bacterium
CCCCCCCCCCCCACTCCTATAAGATCCGCCGCCATGCCTCACACGGGTCCCATCCTCGAAGGCCGGGGAAACACTGACTACGAGCGTTACGTCCGGGTGCCGGAGCTGTTGGAGCTGCAGAAGCCCATCGATCGGCTCTCCAATCCGGAAGAGCGGCTGTTCCAGACCACGCACCAGGCGGCCGAGCTCTGGCTGCACCACGTCGACTACGAGATCGACCGCGCCGTCGAGCTGATCGACGCCGACCAGTTCGCGCACGCGGCGGAGCTGATGCATCGCTGCCGGCTGATCATCGATCTGCTCCGCGAGCAGATCGTGATCCTCGAGACCATGGCCCCCGTGGACTACCACGCCATCCGCCTCACCTCGCTGGGGCGGGGAAGCGGGCAGGAGTCGCCTGGATTCAACAAGCTGCTGGACGTCGGGCGGCGGGTGTGGCCGCGGTTCAAGGACGCGATGGCCCGGCGAGGGACGAGCGTGATCGAGCTCGAGCGCGAGCCGCGGGGCGAGCAGCGCGAGCTCTTCCGCCTCCTGCAGTCCCTCATGGACTACGACGAGGCTTTCCTCAAGTGGCGGTTCACGCACATGCGCCTTGCTTTTCGGATCATCGGAGACAAAGTTCTCTCTCTGAAGGGCGTTCCCGCGGCGCAACTGGAGGCAGGAACCCGCGAGCCGCTCTTCCCGGAGCTTTGGGCTGCGATCAGCGAGCTGACCGCGGAGCACAAACCGACCTACTGAGAGGTTTGTATGAAGCACCTCGTCGTCGCCGTCCTCGCGGCTCTCGCGCTGTCGAAGGACTACGCCGCCTTTCCGACCGGAGCGGTCCAGCATCTCCTGACCAAAGACGAGCTGAGGGCCTGGAAGTCCGTGCAGACCGACGAGCAGGCCAAAGCGTTCATCGCCCTCTTCTGGGCCCGGCGCGATCCCACGCCGGCCACGCCGTCGAACGAGTTTCGCGAAGCCGTGGAGGCCCGGATCAAAACCGCCGACGCGAACTTCGGCGAGGCCCGCCTGGCCGGCTCCGCCAGCGAGCGCGGCAAGGTTTTCGTCCTCCTCGGCTCGCCGGCGAAGATTCGCAAGACGGAGAAGCAGTCGTCGACCCTGCCCACGGGGCCCCAGGCGATGCCTCGCGACCTCGGCGAGTTGGATACGGACGCCAACCGGTCCGCGCAGACCGGGAGCGCGAAGGAGCTCTGGAGCTACGACCAAAGCAAGACCAGCGTGCAGCTCGGCCAGCCCACCGTGGACATCCTCTTCATCGATCAGTACGAGTCGAACGAGTGGAAGCTGGACAAGGTGCCGACCACCGATCACACGCGCGTGTTCGAGAAGGTCGCGCTCTCCTACATCACCCAGCCCGAGCTGAAGGAGGCGCCGGTCTTCGCCGCCGCGCCGGTGCTCGCCTTCCGCAACGCCGCCCTCGGCGCCGCGATCGACGAGCTGCGCGCCGGCAAAGCGGCCGCGGCGCCCGACCTCTTCGTCTCCTGGGGTGAGTTCGTGACGCCCGCGGGCGCGCCGTTCGTTCCCGTGCAGCTCTACGCGCCGGGCCGCAAGGGCGGGGAGAAGGGAACGTTCTTCGGTCGCATCGACAAGGCCGACAGCGGCGAGGCCGTGTCGGTCTTCGAGGAGCCCGCGACGCTGACGGCGACCAGCGGCGGCGCGTACGTCGATGCCTCGCTGGCGCTGCCGCCGGGGGAGTATCGGGCCACGTTCGGCTTCGCGGGCGAGGGAAAGCCGCCGGCCCTGGTCTCGACGCCGATCGCCGTGACCGGGCTGGACAAGGATGCCGCGGGTGTTTCCGCACTCATCCTCTCGAACGACCTGCACGCGATGAAGGAGGCCCAGTCGCCGACCGACCCATACGCGTTCGGGGGGCTGAAGGTCGTGCCGAAGTCGGACCGCGTGTTCCGGAGGGCCGACGAGCTCTGGTACTTCTTCGAGCTGCGCAACCCGGGCATCGACCCTGCGACGAAGGAGCCGCGGCTCCTGGTACGGCTGACCCTGACCGGGAAAACGGACCAGGGCGCTCCGGTGAAGATCGTCGGGGCGGCCGAGGAGACGCCGGCGCGGGAGCTGAAGGGCGCGGCGGGGCGGTGGGCGATCGGGCAGTCTCTGCCGCTGGAGTCCTTCGAGCCGGGGGAGTACGCGATCACCCTGAGGGTGACGGACCTGACAACAAAGCAGGGATGGGACCTCGCTGGGCCCTTCCGGATCGTGCGATGAGGTTTTCTTTGCCCGCGTGATGGTGTCGAATGGTCACGAGAGAGTGTTTTTCGCAGGGCTTCGGACCTGCGGAAAACTATGTTTTTTGGAGTGAACGTTTCTGGCTAAACAATTCGGTTTCAGCTACTACCAATTGGGTTGACGGTGAATAGGTCGATCTGTATATTCGCTCACCATTGCCTGACGCGGGCCGGGAAGCAGCCTGACAGCGCCCCCTGCACAGTTCTGCGATCACTCATCACGGAGTTGGGAATCACATGAAAAAGAAGTTGTGCCTTCTGACGGCACTGTCTCTTTCCCTATTGGTCCTCACCGGCTGCAACCAGGTGAAGGCCCGCATGGAGATCCGCGAGGCCAACGACGCGTACTCCAAAGAGGACTACAAGACGGCGCTGGAGCACTACCAGAAGGCGCGGCAGATCGACGGAAAGAGCTTCCCCGATCTCGATCGCATGATCGGCTACTCCCTGATCGGCATGTACAAGCCGGAGGACACGTCGCCGCAGAACGTGCAGAACGCCGACGCCGCGATCGTGGAGCTGCTCCGGTACCTGAAGAAGCGCCCCGACGACCGCATCGCCCGCGAGGCCCTGATCAACCTCTATCTCAACGCCGAGCGGATCACCGACGCCATCAACTACTTCCGCAGCTGGCTGGTCACCCACCCGGCCGACCTCGAGGCCGTCCGCTCCATCGCCACCCTCTACGCCAAGCAGGGCAATTTCAACGAGTCGCTGAACTGGTACGAGAAGATCACCCTCCTGGACTCCCGCAACCCGGAGTCCTTCTACGTCTACGGCGTGGTCTGCTACGAGAAGGTGGCCAAGAACCCGCCCGCGGACCTGGGCGAGCGCCTGCAGATCATCGAGAAGGGCAAGCGCGCCCTGACGAAGGCCATCAATCTCAAGAAGGATTACTTCGAGGCCCTGGTCTATCTCAGCCTGCTCTACCGCCAGCAGGCTCCGCTTGAGACCGATCCCGCCAAGCAGCAGGAGCTCGTCGCCCAGGCCAACAAGATCCGCGACCAGGCCGTCGCCATCGTCCGCGCGAAGAAAGCGGAGGCCGCGAAGGCCGCCGGTCAGCAGAGCTAACACGGGAAGCACGCACATGTTCGAAACTACTGTCGTCGAATCCAGGAAGCAAAAGGCGGGGGTCCAGAAGTACCTCACCCTCCCGGTGTCCATCGGCCTGCACGTGATCGTGATCCTGGGCATCATCTTCGGCTCGCTGTGGAACGTGGACTTCCCAACGAACTCGCCGGCCCAGGTCGCGCAGTACTCGGTGGCCGCCGCGCCGCCTCCTCCGCCTCCTCCGCCCCCGCCGCCGCCCAAGGCGGCGACGGTGAAGCCGGTGGAAGTCAAGCCGGTCGAGGTCCCCCGGGACATCCAGGAGCTCGCTCCCACGGTCGTTCCTGACACGGTCAAGCCGGTCGAAGCCGCCGCCACCGCCGATGCCGGCGTGGAAGGCGGCGTCGAGGGCGGTGTGGAAGGTGGCGTGGTCGGCGGTGTGGTCGGCGGAGTCGTCGGCGGCATCGTCACCGACACCCAGCCGCCTCCGGTGCAGACCGCTCCGCTACGCGTCGGCGGCGACGTCAAGGCCCCGGTGGTCATCAGCCGCGTGGAGCCGCACTATCCGGAGGTGGCCCGCAAGGCCCGCATTTCCGGCATCGTCATCGTCGAGTGCATCATCGACAAGAACGGCAACGTGCGCGACGTGCGCGTCCTCAAGCCCCTGCCGTTCGGCCTCGACCAGGCTGCCGCGGCCGCCGTGGAGAAGTGGAAATTCCGCCCCGGCACCCTCAACGGCCAGCCGGTGGACGTCATCTTCAACCTCACCGTCAACTTCAAACTGAATTAAAGAACATTGCGGCGCCGGGGAGTCGGGGTCGCAGCAGGAGGGAACTAGCTTATGGATGTAGCACACATGTTTCGCGAGATGACCGCCGTCGGGTACGCGGTCATCGTGGTCATGGGACTGATGTCGATTTACTCGCTCTGGGTCATGGTCGAGCGTTTCATCGTCTTCCAGAAGGCGAAGAATCAGTCGCTCAAGCTCCTGGGCGCGCTGTCGAACCTGCTCACCAAGGGCGAGTACGGGCAGGCCATCGAGGTGACCAAGAAGTACAAGAACAGCCATCTGGCCAAGGTCATCGCCGCCGGTCTGCTCGAGTTCGAGGCCTCCCGCCGCGACAAGCGCATCACCGATCCCGAGCTGGCCGTCGAGGCCGCGCGCCAGGGCATGGATCGCACGGCCATGATCACCGTCGCCGAGCTGAAGGAGAACCTGGGCGCGCTGGCCACCATCGGTGCCACCGCTCCGTTCGTCGGTCTGTTCGGCACCGTCGTCGGCATCATCAACGCCTTCACCGGCATGGCCAGGGGCGGTGGCGGTATCGCCTCCGTGTCGGCCGGTATCGCCGAGGCGCTGTTCACCACCGCCGGCGGCCTCCTGGTGGCCATTCCCGCGGTGTGGGCCTACAACTATTTCCAGAACCGCATCGACCGCTTCACGGTCGAGATGTCCAACTCCGGCTCGGAAATGGCCATCTACTTCATGAAGGAAGTGGGTGTCGGCAATGAAAAAGCTGTCGGGTAGCTCACTCACAAAACTCGGTCACGCGGGGCTGAACTCGGACATCAACGTCACCCCGCTGGTCGATGTTTGCCTGGTGCTCCTGATCATCTTCATGGTCGTCACGCCCATGCTGCAGAAGGGCGTCCCGGTGAACCTGCCGGTCACGGAAGATCCGGAGAAGACGCCGGACACGGAGAAGCAGCTTCAGATCTCGGTGAAGGCGGACGGCTCGGTCTACCTCGGGCCGACGGTCGTCCGCAAGGATCAGGTGGAGTCGGCGCTCAAGGAGATCCACGAGCGCACGCCGGACCGCGAGGTCGCCGTCAAGGGCGACCGCCTGGTCAAGTACGGCGACGTGCTCGACGTGCTGAAGGCCTGCCGGGAGGTGGGCTTCAACGACGTCGGGTTGATCTCACAACCGAAGAAAACCCCGGGAGAGGCATAGTCACATGCAAGTCGGTGGCAGCGGTACCATGAGGTCCGACATCAACGTCACACCGTTGGTGGACGTTGTGCTCGTGCTCCTCATCATCTTCATGGTCATCACCCCGGTCGTCCAGATGGGATACCTGGTCAAGGTCCCGCCCAAGGCGCCCGCGAATCTCCCTCCGTCCGCGGTTCAGGACCAGATCGTCCTGCGTCTCGCTGCGGGTCCGCGCGTGCTGATCAACAAGGAAGAGATGTCCATGGAGCAGTTCCCGAACCGGATCCGCGAGGTCCTGCGCGGGAACACCTCGAAGATGGTCTTCTTCTCCGGCGGACGCGACGTCGACTACGAGACCACCATGCGCTTCCTCGATCTCGCCCGCGCCAGCGGCGCGCGCAACATCGGCATCATCGTCGAGGATCCCATGGCCTCCGGTGCGGCCGCGGCGGTCGGCCAGTAGACCTCAACTACGGATTTCGTGGAGCGGCGGGCTTCAGCCCGCCGTTTCTGTTTTCGGGGGGGTGGTCCCTTCGGCTTCGCTCAGGGCTGACGCCGCTGTTCCACGGCGGCGCCACAGATGCAGCGCCAGGGCGTCGAGCGAGAACCGTCCGGCGCCGAGGAGCACCAGGGCCACGCAGATGGCGAACATCGCCAGGGGCGTCTCGATCCCCCGGAGGGCCACGAACAGCTTGATCGCCCCCGGCTGAACCTCGTACAACGCATCCGGCAGCTGCACCACGAAGGCTGCGACGAACATCGTCCCGGCCAGGAGGAGCGCATCGAGACGGGTCAGAAGTCCGGCGATGAGAAGGATCCCCCCGACGACCTCGGAGTACGCGGCGAGGTAGCCCAGGAAGGACGGGAGGTGGTAGTTGGCGGCCATGTCGGCGGCGAAAGCGGCAGCCCCGCCGTCGCCGGCGACCTTCGACCAGCCGTGGGGAAGGAAGATCAGGCCCGCGGCCACGCGCAGGACCAGCGCGGCAATGTCGGTGGTGAGCTTTTGCATGGTGCGCTCGTCGCCTCTCTCGCCGTGTTCGTGGGCTTCTATGTTGCCACACTCATCCTTTTGATGGGTCTCCGGGTCCCTCTCGGAAACTTCCTCGGCCTGACCGCCGTCTCCGTGGCCACGCTCGCCTCGGTCTTCCTCTTCGACCGCGGCCGGTGGCCCCTCGGCCTGTTCGTGCCCCCCGGGCCGGCGGTGCGCGACCTCCTCTTCGGCTGCGTCTGGGGTGCGGCTCTCGTGGGCACCTGCGCCCTGCTCGTCGTCCTCACCACCGAGGTACGGCACGTCCCGGGCGGCGGATTTCCGTGGGGCGAGCTACTGCTCGTCTATGTTCCCGCGGCGCTGCACGAGGAGTTGCTCTTCCGCGGCTACTTCTTCCAGAAGCTCCACCGAGCCAGCCGCTGGTTCGCCATTCTCTTCGTGGCCGCCCTGTTCGGCGCCCTGCACGCCAGCAACACCGCCGCGTCCGCCATCGGCCTGACCAACATCTTTCTCGGCGGCGTCCTCCTGGGCCTGGCCTACGAGCGCTACCGCCGCCTCTGGTTCCCCATCGGTATCCACCTTTCCTGGAACCTGATGAGCGGGCCCATCCTCGGCCACGAAGTCAGCGGCTACGAGGGCGCCGAGACCGTGCTGCGGGAGGTGGGGCAGGGGGCGCTGTGGCTGACGGGAGGGGAGTTCGGGATCGAGGGGAGCGTGTGGATGACCGTGGTGGAGGTCGCCGCCATCGCTCTGCTCCTTCGAATATCATCCGCCCGCCACGACGTTCTCCCATCCGGCAGTTAAGGAGCCAATCACCGTGAAAGAAATCGTCATCGTCGACGGCGCGCGCACGCCCATGGCCGAGTACAACGGCAGTTTCGCGGACATCAGCGCCATCGATCTGGGAGTCATTGCCGCCAAGGAGGCCCTCGGTCGCAGCGGCTTCTCCGGCGAGGAGATGGACCACGTCATCGTCGGCAACGCCCTGCAGACCTCGGGCGACGCCATCTACGGCGCCCGTCACGTCGGGCTCAAGGCCGGCGTTCCGAAGCACGTCCCGGCGCTCACCGTCAACCGCCTCTGCGGCTCGGGCATCCAGTCCCTCATCAACGCCGCCGAGCAGATCCAGCTCGACGAGTCCGCCGCGGTCCTGGCCGGCGGGATCGAGAACATGTCCCAGGCCCCGTTCGTCGTCCGCGGCGCGCGCAAGGGCCTCCGCCTCGGCCAGGCGGCGATGGAAGACTCGCTGATGGTCGCCCTGCTCGACAGCTACGCCGGCCTCTACATGGCCCAGACCTCGGACAACCTGGCCCGCAAGTACGACATCACCCGCGAGGACCAGGACGCCTTCGCGTTGCGCAGCCAGCAGTGCGCGGGCGAGGCCGCGAAGGCCGGCCGGCTGAAAGAGGAGATCGTTCCCGTGCCGGTGGGGAAGAAGGGCGAGCTGATCACCGAGGACGATCACATGCGGCCGGATACGACCCTGGAGGGACTGGCCAAGCTCAAGCCTGCCTTCGCCAAAGACGGCTTCGTCACCGCCGGGAACGCCAGCGGCATCGTCGACGGCGCGGCCATGCTCGTGGTCACCTCGGCGGACAAGGCCAAGGAGAAGAACAAGACGCCCCTCGGCCGCATCGTCTCCTGGGGCGTCGCCGGCTGCGATCCGGAGATCATGGGCATCGGCCCCGTCCCGGCGACGCAGATCGCGCTGAAGAAGGCCGGCCTGAAGCTTCAGGACCTCGACCTCATCGAGATCAACGAGGCCTTCGCCGGCCAGATCCTCTCCGTGGCCAAGGAGCTGGGCATCGACCAGGAGAAGCTGAACGTCAACGGCGGTGCAATCGCCCTCGGCCATCCGCTGGCCGCGTCGGGCACGCGCCTCGTGCTCACCCTCCTGTACGAGCTGCGCCGCCGCAGACAGCGCTACGGCCTGGCCTCGGCCTGCATCGGCGGCGGCCAGGGCATCGCCATGATCGTGGAGAGCCTGGCCTCGTGACCTTTCTCCTGATCCTCGCCCTGCTCGCGGCGCCGCCGAAGAAGACGGTGACTCTCGACGTCAAAGACGCCGAGGCCCGGCCGGTGCTGAAGGCCCTGCAGAAGCAGTGCGGGGTGAAGAACCTGATCATCGATCCCGACGTGAGCGGCGGCAGCGCCACGTTCTACTTCAACGAGGTGCCGTGCGAGACCGCGTTCCGCACGGTGCTTCGCACCTACGGCCTCACCGCGCAGATCGACCTCCCGCGCATGGTGAATGTCGAAGAGCGCTCGCACTGATGACGCGCCGCTCCGCGATCAAGATCGCCGTCGCGGCGACGCTGGCCGTCGCCTTCGTCGGCTTCTGGCTCTCGCCCCTGCGCGAGCAGATGTCCGTCGAGAACATGCGCGGCTTCGTCGACCAGTTGCGCGGCCTCTGGTACGGGCCGATCGTCTTCATCTTGGCCTTCGCCCTCGGCTGCATCTTCGCCATCCCGGCGTCCGTCTTCTGCATCGCCGCGGGTCTGATCTGGGGGTGGCTGGGCGGGGCCATGTACTCCATCGTCGGCGGCGCCCTCGGCGCGATTCTCTCGTTCTTCGTCGGCCGCTACCTCGGCGAGGGCTTCCTGGCCCGCTTCGGCCGGGTGGGGCGGATGGTGGCCAAACAGGTCGACCACGCCGGCTTCCGGAACATGCTCGCCCTGCGCTTCATCCCCGGCATCCCCTTCGCCGTCCTCAACTACGGCGCCGGCGTCTGCGGCGTGCGCTTCCGCGACTACATCCTCTCCACGATCCTCGGCATCACCCCGCCGATGCTCGTCTTCGCCTACTGCGCCGACGCCCTGTTCAACGGCTCGATGACCGAGGGCGACGCCGCCTGGCGGCTGCTCCTGGTGTGCGTGCTCATGCTGACGCTCACGTTCCTGCCGATGTTGGTCAAGCGGCTGCGGGGGCGGGGGGTGGTGGTGGATCCCGACACCTCGAGCTAGTGCCGCACCGCCCGCTTTCTCTTTCCCGAGACGCACTCGTCCTTCTCCGGATGCAGTGCGTACAGGAGGCGGGTTTCTTCCGAGGTGTTCCGGAGGAACGGCGTATTGTCGTAGGACTCGTTGACGAGGGCGATGTTCGCTGCGGTGGTGTAGTCGGTGAAGTGCGGGGCGAGATCGCCGGACAGGGGGGCATTCATGTCCAGGATTTTCACGGGCGAGGCGCAGGCCGGATCGAATGACGAGAACGAGAGCCAGCGCAATGCGCGGTTCTGGTCGGTACGGTAGTACACGGTGCCCGCCGTGGGGTCGTAGACGATGCTCCAGCGCGTGTTCGACTGGCGAACGGAGTCGAGGATGGCGAATGCGCGCGCGACGGGATCGGCGCCGGAACCGGTTCCGCGGATCATCGACGCGGCGCGCGCGAACCGCTCCAGCGATCCCGGTCCGCTGGGGATCGGCTGCGACCCGCCGAATCCGATCATGTTGCTCAGGTACGCCAGCGACTGGTCGTAGCGGTGATTCGCGAGCACGGAGACCGGAAGGGTCGCGCCGCTGTGCGTGACCAGGGCGCCGCCCAGATATTCGATGGTCACGGCCCGGCCGGTCCGGTCCGCGATCAGATAATGAAGTCCTTTGCTGCCAGTGGCGACGCGGATCGCGGATGCGTTGGCCATCGCCTGGTCGATGTCGGCGGAGAGATCGAGCTGGTACTGAATCCAGTCGAGCACTCCCGCCGACGGGCGGCTGTCGACGGCGGGATACTCCGTTTCGTCGAGAGCCATCAGGGCCACGACCAATCCGACCTCGTTCATCCCGCCGGTCGGAAAGTCGCGCCCGTACTGGTTGAAGGTGATCGACGCATACCGGGAGACCCAATACGCGGGTCGCAGCGTGAGCGATTCCCTCGACACGTACCGCTTGTTGACCATGATCAGTCCGTTGCGAATGTCCCAGTCGTAATTCGCACCGAACACCACCCGGCCGTCCACGTTCATGCAGAACGTGGTGCAGGGATGGGCGTCGACGGCGACGAGAGCCAGGAGGACCAGCGTCGCCCAGCGTCGGCTCATCTCGCCAATGTAGCGCTCGGCGTGGGACGCAGCGCTGAACAGATCAGTGAATTGCCTAGAAATGTGACCGGCCATCCACCCCGATTATGCTAATTTCACATATGCCATGCGGATTCTCCTGGCTGCGCTCGTCACTCTCGTCACCCTTGCCTCTCCCGCAGCCGAGCGTCTCTCGCTCGGCGACTGGCGCGACCCGGTCGGGCAAGGCGTCGCGAGGCGCCCGGCCCTCGGCCCGACGGTGGATCTCATCGTCCGCTTCCGCCAGCCGTCCGGCTTGCGGACGCTCGGGCCCATGAGCGCGGCGGCGTTCGGGGAGCGGCAGCGGGCCCTGGAGACGCGGGTCGAGGAGTTGGGCCGTGATGTCGAGCGCCTGGAAGTCCGCCAGACGTTCTCGCGCGTCCTCTTCGGCGCCAGCGTCCGCGTCCCCCGCGAGCTGCGCGCCCGCATCGCCGCGCTTCCTTACGTCGCGTCGGTCACCGAGGAGCGCAAGTTCGTGACGCTCTCCGCCAGCGTGTCGCAGATCAACGCGGACAAAGTCTGGATGCTGCGCGGTACGCGCGGCGCGGGCATCACCGTGGCCATCATCGACACCGGCGTCGACTACACCCATCCCGCCCTCGGCGGCGGATTCGGCGACGGCTTCAAGGTCATCGGCGGCTGGGACTTCGTCGACGGCGACGCCGATCCGATGGACACGATCGGCCACGGCACGCACGTCGCCGGGATCGTGGCCGCGAACGGCGGGGACCTGGTCGGCGTCGCGCCCGAGGCCTCGCTGATCGCCTACAAGGTGATCGGTCCGGGCGGCGGATCCGAGGCCGGGGTCATCGCCGCGATCGAGCGCGCCGTCGATCCCGATCAAAACGGCGATCCCTCCGATCACGTCGACGTGGTCAACATGAGCATCGGCGGGCCGGCCATGATGGACGACCCCACGGCCGCGGCCGTGGAGGCGGCGACCACGGCGGGCATCGTCTTCTGCATCTCTGCCGGCAACGGCGCCGCCTTCGGCGCGATCGCCACCCCGGGCACCGCGCCCTCGGCGATCACCGCCGGCGCGTCGGACGATCAGGACCACGTGGCCTGGTTCAGCTCGCGCGGGCCGTCGTACGCGTTCGGCATCAAGCCGGAAGTCGTGGCGCCAGGCGTGGAGATCGTCTCCTCGGTTCCCGGCGGGAAGGCGGCCGAGGCGAGCGGCACGTCGATGGCCTCGCCGCACGTGGCCGGCGTGGCCGCGTTGCTCCGGGCCGCGCATCCGCAGTGGACTCCGGCCGAGGTGAAGGCGGCCATCGTGACCAGCACCGTGCTGGTCGAGGACGACGTCATGGCCCGCGGCGCGGGACGCATCGACGCCCTGGCGGCGACGTCGATCTCCACGCTGGCCCTGCCGGCGCTGGTGCAGTTCGGGCAGGCCGACCCGGCGGCCGAGGTCTGGAGCGCCTCGCGCACGGTCACGCTGCGCAACCTGTTGGAAGAGACGCAGACCCTCACCGCGGCCATCCACGGCGAGCGCGCCGGTGTGGACGTGCAGGTGACGCCGGCCACGGTCACACTCGCTCCCGGCGAGTCGAAGACCGTGAGCGTCGACATCGCCGTGACGAACAAGGACGTCCCCGCGCCGAAGGACGGCTCGCTCTCCTTCGGCGGGCGTGTGGACTGGAGTGGGGGAGACGTGCCCATCCACGTCCCCTGGGCTTTCGTGAAGGCTGCGTTCCTCACCCTCGAGGTGCACGAGAACACCGACGTCGTCGACGCGAGGATCATGGGCTCGACGCGGCGCACCAGCACGGACCTCTTCTGGTGGCAGACGCGCGTGCTCTGGCCGCTGGAGAAGGTCGACGTGGCGGTGAGGGAGTTCGACTGGCCGGCGCGGATCCTCTTCGCCGAGGAGGTGGACCTCAGCCGCGGCGACGTGCTCCTTCCGCTGCATTTCTCGAGCGCGCAGCACACTATTGCCGCCGACACCACCGACGAAGTCGGCCAGCCCCTCGGCACCGGAGACCGTCTCTGCCAGGAAGAGATCGTCTTCGGCTTCCCCGGCGGAAAGGTCTCGAACGGCCAGATCCCCGAGGGGCGGGGGCGGTTCAACACGCTCTCCGAGCGGGTGAAGATCTATCTGAATCACAGCTGCTCCGACGTGAGCCGGAGCGCGATGTGGTCGGCCATCCACGAGCCGTTCCGCGGACTGCAGTCGAGCGTGACCAGCACGGCCCGGCCGGACTGGCTGCGCCAGAACGTGCAGTTCTTCCCCGCGGTCGACCAGCAGATGACCGGCATCGTGCCGCTCCTGCGCTTCCCCGGGCCGGAGTCCACGTACTTTCTGGACGGCGGGCAGTTCTACCTGATGCGGGAGACCAGCCCGCAGTTCACGATCTTCTTCAACCGCAGCCCGGCGCCGGAAGTCGACCTGATGACCATGATCGAGCGCTGGGGCCGCTGCTACGAGCCGACCCTCGGCCACGACATCGACTGTCCCGTCGTCGCCAACGTCTTCCTCTATCTCAACGAGCGCGAGGTCACCGCGGACAGCGATGTCTTCCTGGAGATCTCGCCGACCGCGTACCGCCTGCCCGTCGGCTCGACCATGACCTTCGGCTCCGCGCCGGCCTGGCCGCAGATCGGGTTCGTCATGGACACGGGCTTCTGGCTGGTGTACGCGGACTGGAAAGGCCCGCTTGGCGAGCGCCGCGTCCCCGACTGCATGCGCGCCCACACCACGCTCTTCGACGGCGCCGGGAACGTCCTCGGCGACGGCACCGGCGGCATCTACAAGTACGAGACCCTGCCGCCGGGCCCGTACCGGATGCAGTCCGTCGACACCCACTTCGCCGTCGGCGGGATTCCGTCGAAGGCCACGGTCAACGCGCGCCTCGACACCACCCGCCGCGATCCGCTGTATCCGCTCCTGACCGGCGTGCGCATCGTGGATGGGGACGGCCGGCAGGTCACCACCCTCGACCGCGGCGGCTCCGGCGCGCTGGTCTTCTCCGTGGCCGATCTCCTCCGCGAGGCGCCCTGGATCCGGCGCGTTCCGCCGCGCGAGGAGGCCACGCGCGTCGAGTACCGCGTGCGGGGCATGAGCGACTGGCGCCCGCTCCCCGCGACCATCGAGGCCCGGCACTACCAGAACAACACGTTCCTCAACGCCGGCGTGGGCACGGTCTACCGCGCCGACCTCTCCGCGCTGGCGCGCGAGATCGTCGGCCCGGTCGACCTGCGCCTGCACGTGGAGGACGCGGAGGGGAACGACGTCGAGCTGGTGCTCGAGCCGGCGTTCTCGATCGGCGAGCCGCGGCGGCGGACCGTGCGGCATTGATGGATTGGCGCCAACTGCACATGGTTGTGTGCAACCCCCTGTGCTAAACTGATTGACCCGCGCGATGTCCGGCGCGGGACTATCGGCGCCTCATGATCGAGATTCAGGTTCACCCGAGCGATATTCGCCGGCGCGTGCGGTACTTTTTCCTCGACCGCCGCCGGGTGGTCATCGGTATCGTCGCGCTGTCGGTGCTGCTGATGAGCCTCATCGGCTCGATGGCCGCCGCGCCGACGGTCATCCGCCGGGTGTACAAGACCAACTTCCTGCTCCAGCAGCGCGAAGAGCGGGCCATCCAGCGCGAGCGGCTCCGCGAGAACGTCGTGCAGATGACCTCCATCGAGCGCAGCCTGGACGAGCAGCGCATCCGCGTGGAGAAGCTGATCACGGTCTACGGCCTCGAGCGCACGCTCGGCCAGGGCGGGTTCTCGACTTCTGCGCGCGAGGCGAGGGGGGATGAGCCCCTGAGCGATGCCCGACGGCGGGAGATCGCCCTCATGAACTCGATGCGCCGCCTCCAGGAGCAGCTCGAGCTGCTGGCGCAGTACGAGGCCGCCAACGCGGACATCGTCCGCCACACCCCCTCGATCCTCCCCGTGCCGGACGACCAGTTCGTCCTGACCTCGCCGTTCGGCAACCGCGTCTCGCCCTTCACTCGCACGGCCGACTTCCACAAGGGCCTCGACCTCTCCGCGCCGATCGGCACGCCGGTCTTCGCCGCCGCCGACGGCGTGGTCACCTTCGCCGGCCGCTATCCGCTCTCCCAGAGCGTGGCCTGGTGGCGCTTCGGCAACGTGGTCGTTCTCAACCACGCCAACCGCTTCATCACCATCTACGCGCACTGCGACACGGTGGGCGTGAAGGCCGGCCAGCGCGTCACCCAGGGCCAGAACATCGCCACCGTTGGCGACACGGGCTGGAGCACCAACGCCCACCTGCACTACGAGATCCGCACCGATCTCGAGCAGCCGGGCACGTATCAGCCGGTCGATCCGCGCATCTACATCCTCGACTATCAGTGGCCCAACGAGGCCCTGCTGCTCATGCGGGCGCGCACGAGCAAGGACTACCGGAATTTCGATCCGCTGCCTTCGGCATTTGTCGGCTTCGGGAGTGGGGCGGGGAAGAGTGGGAGTGGGAAGAGGAGGTCGTGATGAGTGCAGCCGGCGATCAGGCCAATTTCCCGACGATGATCATTCCCAGGGGGACGGAGATCCGTGTGAACACGCACGGGCAGCTCTCCATCAAGACCCCGGGGAACCTGGTGATCCAGAACTCCGGGGTGTACTCGGAGATCGAGTCCACGAACGGCTCGATCCGCATCGAGGAGAACGTCACCGTCGAGGCGGTGAGCATCCGCGCCGGGCAGGCCTGCTTCATCCAGGGCACGCTCACCGCCTGGAAGGTGCACGCCAAGAAGATCACCCTCGAGGACCGGGCCCGGGCCTTCATCATGCTCCAGGAGTCCGAGCACCTCGAGCTCTCCCGCACCGCCCGCCTGGTGGGCAACTTCGCCAACGAGAAAGAGCTGTTCTTCATGATGGGCAAGTTCAGCCCGCAGCTGAAGGAGCTCCCCGGCTCCGTGGAGATGGCCCCGCAACGTGAGATCCCCGAGCCCACGCGGCCGACCACGATGAAGATCCCGGCGGTGAGGGCCACCGCTTCCCCCGAGGACGAGAACCTGCGCGAGGCCCGCGAGCTGCTCGAGCGGGAGGTGCAGCGCACCGACCTCGGGCCGGCCGAGGCCGAGGCCCTGCGGGAAGTGCTGTACGGTCTCCGCGAGCGGAACATGGTCCGCGTCGGCAACATCTGGCGCGAGGCCTTCGCCGAGGTGCGGACGCCGAACGACAGCCTCCGGCGCGCCCACGACCTGCTGGAGAACCATTTCGGCAAGCCGTCGTAACACGCCAACGTGCAACCGATCGCCTGGCGGATCGTCCTTGCTTTCGCCGCGGCGAAGTTTCTCCTGCACCTGTACGTCAACGGCTCGTACGGCTACTTCCGGGACGAGCTGTACTTCATCGCCTGCGGGCGGCATCTGGACTGGGGCTACGTCGATCATCCGCCGCTGGTGGCCATCTACGCGCGCATCGGTGAGTTCTTCGGTCCGTCGCTGCGCGGCTTTCGCTTCCTGTCCTGCATCGTCGGCGCGCTCCGCCTTGTCCTCACCGGCGTGATCGCCGCCCGCCTCGGCGGCAACCGGCTCGCCCAGGTGCTGGCCTGTACCGCCGTCTTCGTCGCCCCGGCTTATCTCGCCACCGACACCATCCTGACGATGAACGCGATCGAGCACCTCTTCTGGTTGGGGTGTCTGCTGATCGTTATCGAGATCGCCAACGGCGCGAGCGAGCGCTGGTGGCTGGCCTTCGGGGTTGTGGCCGGTCTGGGCCTGCAGAACAAGCACTCCATGCTCTTCTTAGGCTTCGCCATCGTCGTGGCGCTGCTCCTCACGCCGCTGCGCCGATCGCTGGCGAGGCCGTGGATCTGGCTCGGCGGCGCGATCGCACTGCTCCTCTTCCTGCCGAACGTCCTCTGGCAGGTGCAGCACGACTTCGCCACGCTGGAGCTCCTGCGCAACGTGAAAGAGACCGGCAAGAACATCGTCCTGGCCCCGCTGCCGTTCGTGGTCCAGCAGGCGAAGATGCTCAGCCCCTTCTCCGCGCCGCTCTGGATCGCGGGTGTGCTTGCGCTGCTCTTCGACCGCGACCTCCGCCGCTACCGCGTTCTGGCCTTCGTGTATCTGATCGTTCTGGTCACGTTCATCTGGCTGGAGGCCAAGGACTACTACCTGGCCCCGATCTATCCGGCGCTCTTCGCCGCCGGCGCGGTCTGGTGCACGCTGCGCCTCCGCCGGGCATGGCTCGTCCCGATCTTCGCGATCATCATCCTCGGCGGTCTCCTCATCGCGCCGCTGGTCCTGCCCATCCTCCCGCCCGCGCGGTACCTCGCGTACCAGCGCGCGCTGGGGGTGGAGCCCGATCGCACCGAGGTCTCGCACACGTCGGAGATGCCCCAGCTCTTCTCCGACCAGATGGGCTGGGAGGAGATGGTGCGCGAGGTCGCGCGGGTCTATCACTCGCTACCGCCCGAGCAGCGCCGCAAGACCGCGATCTACGGCTCCAACTACGGCGAGGCCGCGGCCATCGACTTCTACGGCCCGAAGTACGGCCTCCCGCCGGCCATCAGCGGACATCAGAACTACTACCTCTGGGGTCCGCGCGACTACACCGGCGAGTCGATGATCGTCCTGGCCTCGCGGATCGTGCGCACGCGGCCGCTGTACGCGAGCATTCAGGTGGTGGGGCAGCGCTATCACCCGTATGCGATGCCCGAGGAGAACGGGCCGATCTTCCTGGTGCGGACGAAGAGGCCGTTGCGGGAGATCTGGGGGAACTACAAGAACTGGCGCTAACGGCTTCTATCGCCGAGTCGAGGCTCTGCCCATCGGCGAACCTCTGTCGGGCGACCGGGTCCCGCAGGATCACACGGAGCTTGCGGATTTCCTTCGGATGGGTGATCTCGTGGTCATTTACCCGGCGCACGATGGCGTCGAGGATGGTCGGGGTAAGAAGGCTCTTGTGGATGTTTCGGATTTCCCGGGCCCAGGCGATGGAGGAGCTGGGCTCGGAGAGATTGGTGAGGCGCCCGGACAGCTGATAGATGTCCACGAGCTTGTCGAGCTCGCGGACGGTCACGCAGAGGATGTTGGCGGCGCTGGCGCGGCCGACGATGCCGGCCAACCTCCAGGCCACCATCTCCTGCTCCTCCTTCGCGTTTGTGCCGCGGTCCCCATCAATGATGCGGAACTTACGGTCGAGCTCGGGGTGGGTCTCCACCGCCAGGGCAGTCATCGGGGCATCAGCTCCATGGGTCCTGCCATCTCCTTTCAAAACCCTTTGACTCCTTGTACGTCCTTTTGATACTCTCTGTCAACAACGGGCGGGGAGATGGGGACCACGCAACCAGGGGACGATGAGGAGAGGTGTCATGGATCTCGTGCTGAAACTTCGTGAGGCCCGGCGGATGCGCGGGCTCAGCCAGAAAGACGCCGCACGGCTGTCCGGCGTCGGTCAAAAAACCATCAGCTCGTTCGAGACCGGGGAGAGGATCGGGGCCATGAAGGTCGCCCAGCTCAAGCGCCTCCTAGCCGTCTATGGGCTGACCGAGGCGGAGTTCTTCGGTGCGTCGATCGAGCAGGCCATCGCGCCGTGGGAGCTCGATGAGGATCAGATCGCCACGACGCGTCTGGTCGATGGTCTGCACGCTCTGCCGAAGCGGATGCAGCGCGACTTGTTGGCGAAGTTCCAGCTCATGGTCGACGCGATCGCGGAGGTGTACGGCGGATACGAGAGGGAGGGCGTGGTCCTCCGGACACCATCCTCGTTTCCACCGCCGTCCGCCCGGCCGCGCGAGATGGCCTGAGGACTACCGCTGCTCGTACCACCACGGCGGCGGGGGCTGCTGCCGCCGTGGCCTGCGCAGTCCTCCGAAGAGGGCGATGAGCAGCATCCCGAACACGAATCCGCCGATGTGGGCGAAGAAGGCCACGCCGCCGACGTCTTCCGCGTCCGGCACTCCCAGCGAGCCGATGCCGCTGAAGAGCTGGAGGACGAACCAGAGGCCGAGGATGATGACGGCCGGGATCTCGCGGACGGTGATGAAGAAAAAGATGGGGATGAGGGTCATCACCTGCGCGCGCGGGTAGAGGATGAGATACGCGCCGAGGACGCCGGCGATGGCGCCGGAGGCGCCGATGGCGGGAAGGCGGGAGCCGGGGCTGAAGACGGCGTGGGCGAGAGTCGCGGCGATGCCGCAGAGCAGGTAGAACAGCAGGTACCGGAAGTGGCCGAGGCGGTCTTCGACGTTGTCGCCGAAGATCCAGAGGTAGAGCATGTTGCTGCCGATGTGCATCAGGCCTCCGTGCAGGAACATCGAGGCCATGATGGTGGTGAGGTCGAAAATCCAGTGTCCGGCGACCCAGTAGCGCGCGGGGACGAAGGCGATCGAGTACAGCGCGCGCTCGAGATTCGCGCCGAGGGACAGCTCCCAGAGGAAGGCCAGCACGTTCGCTGCGACCAGGACGTACGTCACCACGGGGACCGTGCGCCGGGGATTGTCGTCTCGCAGGGGAATCACTGGATACGCAGCCTTTCCGCCGCCGCGGCTGGGTCGATGATCTCAACAAACGTGCCGGTTCCGAGCTCGAATCCGGCGATGGCGGTCAGCCGCGGGAAGAGCTCGACGTAGGCGTGCGCGCTCGCGCCGCGCGGGAAGCTGAGGAACATCCAGTTGAAGGACTCGCCGACGCGCAGCGTGGCCGCGGACGCCGACCGGAGCAGCGCCGCCAGCTCGGCGACTTCGTTCTCGGCCAGCTCGGTCATCGCCGCGACGTGCCGGCGCGGCACGATGCACTGGTGGTAGGGCATCGTCGATCCGTACGGCGCGAACCAGAGGAAGGTTTCGGTCTCCCGGATGACCAGCTGGCGAGGGGCGGGAGCGCAGAACGGGCAGCCGGAGGCGAACGCCGCGAGCTCGCGCTCCACGCGCGGGGGCACGAACGGCAGGGGCATGACCTGCGAGTGCACGTGGGGAATCGACGAGCCGGCGCGGGGGCCGGAGTTCTTGAAGATCGCCGTGTAGGCCGCGCCTTCGTGGGCGCGGTAGCGGTCGAGATAGACGCGTACGACGTCCTCCGCGTGCGCGACGCGGTCGAAGCGCTCGTGATGCTCAGGCGACTCGACGATCACCTCCGCACCGTCGATCGAGGGGTACTTATTCGGGACGACGCGGATGCGCCAGGGATCGCCGATGCGGGCGATCTCCGGCGGCGTGTCCGACTCGTGGCCGGGGCAGAACGGGCAGCGCTCGGACAGGCAGGATTGCCTGTCCTCCACCGCGAAGGCGCGCGGCCGGGACGCCCGCTCGGGCGCGAAAAGGATCGGCTCGCCGGTAAGGAAATGCTTCCGCAAATCGACCGGGGAATCTACCATGGCGTGTACAACCGAAAGAGAGGGTCCCATGTCCGGTTCCACGTCCGCAGTGTCGAGTGGCGCTTTCCAGAGCGGCAGCTACGCCAGTATGCCCATGGGCATCGGGGGCCGTCTGTCGAAGAGCCAGCGCATCATCGTCCTGGCCATGTCCCTGGTCTTTGCGCTCATGCCCTTCCTGTTCGTGATCACGTTCGAGGTCGGCGGCTACAAGGTCACCGACCTGCAGGCCACGGCCTTCTTCTTCTCCCTCGGCCTGCTGCCGGGGGCGATCGGTATATCGTTCCACATCGTCACGGCCTTTACGCGCCGGCAGAAGGGACACGAGTCGATCCAGCTGTACTACGCCTTCCGCGCCAGCCGCCCCCAGGCGCGCCAGCAGGAGAGAGCGATTCCCAGCGTGGACTCAGGGGCGTCCGATCCGCTCGGCGCGATCTCGGCGTCGCTGTTCCTGACCGGCATCTTTCTCCTGATCGCGATCTTCGCCGGCTTCGAGGCCGACGAGCAGCGCGGCGTGGCCTACAACGGGGTGCAGGGCATGATGTACACGGGCCTCGGCGCGTACGTCGCCGTGCTCTATTACATGGTGGCCCGGCTTTACGCGAACGCGCTCTCGTCGCGGTTCCTCCTCACCAGCGCGCTGCGCTCGGCTTCGGCGGTGGTCATCGGCTGGGTCTTCGGCATCGTCGGCGTGTCGGTGCTCGTCGAGCCCGCGGCGGCCTCAGGCCCCAGCACGGGAGCGCTGGCGTCCAACGGCGTCCTGTTTCTCATCGGCCTGTTCCACAACGGCGCCATCGAGGCGCTGCGCACCCGGGCCCTGAAGATCTTCGGCAGACCGGATCAGGAGGATGACGAGGTCCCGGTCACGGCCGTCGAAGGCATCGACGTGACCACCGCGGACCTTCTGGCCGAGTACGGCGTCGGATCGGTGCAGCATCTCGCGACCGCCGAGCCGGGCGAGCTGAGCGACCGCACCCTCCTTCCGCTCGACCGCATCCTGGACTGGATCGACCAGGCCATGCTCGTCCGCTATCTGCGGAAGAACATCTCCACCGCCCGCCCGCTGGGCATCCGTGGCGCGATCAACCTCGCCCTCGTGCACGTGCGCGCGGACGGCAAGCCGGACGGCGACGACGCCAAGCTCCTGGCCAGCCTGGCCGAGAAGGTGGGCATCCCCTTCGCCGCCATCGACAACATCGCCCGGGAGATGCGCCGCGAGTACATGGTCGGCCTGATCTACGAGCTGCAGCAGGGGAGGCCGTTCCCGGACAACGGCGCGAGCGCGCCGTTCGCGCCTGTGGTTACCCCGGCGCCGCCGATGCTGTCCGTCAAAGAGCATCCGCAGGCGACGGTGTAGGGCGAGCGTCCCGCTCGCCTCGCGCCGGGCATCCTGCCCGGCGCTCGGGCAGGCGGCGGTAAGATGCCCTCATGACTGACCCACGACAAGTCGTTCATACAGACCCGGAGATCATGGGCGGCACACCTGTCTTCGTCGGGACTCGCGTGCCCGTGCAGAGCCTTTTCGATTATCTGGAGGCCGGCGATTCCCTGGAGGAGTTCCTCCAGGCTTTTCCGACGGTGTCACGTGAACAGGCCGTCGCGGCTCTCGAGATCGCGCGAGAGGCGGTAACAGCCGTTGCGGCTGCTCATTGACGAATCCGTTCCTGAGCAGTTCGAGCCCTACGTGTCAGAGTTCGAGCCGTCGATCGTTCGGCGCGAGCGTCTCAAAGGTCTGCGCAACGGCGTTCTGCTTCGGGCAGCCGTCGATCGTGGCTTCACTGTCATTTTCTCCGCGGATCAGAGCCTGAGATTTCAACAGAACCTGGGCAAGATTGGCATCGGGGCGGTGGTCATCGTCAATATCCGCAATCGCATGGAAGACATTCTTCCCGTGTTGTCGAAGATCAGGAGCGCGATTGCGATCGTGCAACCTGGGCAAGTAATCGAGATCCTTCCTGACTGATTAGCCAGCCAAGCGCTTCGCGAGCTGGAACCGCTGCACGATCCCGAGGAGCGCGAACACGATCAGCAGCACGGTCATCCACTCCGCAATCGTCAGCCCGGCGAGCGTGAGCGAGTCCCACGCGTTGTCGGCGAGGATGAACGACACGATCGGGAACACGACCAGCGCGAGCACGAACTCGCCGCGGCCGACGGTGTCGTAGTTCCGCTCCCGCCAGGTGGCCTCGATCTGGGTGCCGATGTAGCCGTTGAGCATGATCCCGATCAGGGCGGCGACGGTGATCTCCGGGCGCACGTGGTTGCCGAACATCCATCCCGCGGCGACCAGAACGTCGCTCACGCGGTCGGCGAAGTGATCGAGAAAGTCGCCGTAGCGCGAGGCCTTGTCCTGCACCCGGGCCACGATGCCGTCGAAGGCGTCCGCGAGGCCGCCGACGATGATGAAGGCGATGGCCACGAGAAACATCCGCTTGTACAGGAGCGCTGCGGCCAGGATGTTGATGGCCAAAGCCACGATGCTGATCGTGTTCGGGGAGAGCGGACACCGCCGCGCCATCGGTGCGAACCAGCGGTGCAGGCGGTCGCGCCACACGTTCATGCGTGCGGCTAGTAGATCACGACTTCGTCTCCCACCCTGGCCATGTCGAACAGCCGGGCGATGTCCTCGTTGGCCAGGCGCACGCACCCGTGGGAGACGCTCCGGCCGAGCTGGCGCACCTGCTGGGTGCCGTGGAGGGCGTAGCCGTCGCCGAGGTTGAGGCGGTGGGTGCCGAGAACGTCGGGGAACTGGCGCTGGCGCGTGCCGACGGGCGGAATCACGATCGAGCCGCCGCGGAAGATCAGCTCTCCCTGCGGCAGCTCATAGCCGCTGGTGGAGTAGACGTTGTTGCCGCTGACGTAGAGATCGCCGACCGTCCGCCCGCGCTCGAGGCGCACCACGCCCGTGCCGTACTTGCGGGCCTCCTCGATGTAGTGCCAGTCCGGCGGCACCCACATCGGGCTCTCCTCTTTCGACTGGATCTTGAAGCGGCCGATGGGAGTGCGGAAGACCATGGTCTGGCCGTCCGCGTAGAGGGTCTCGTTCTTTCCCGTCGAGCAGACGGCCTCGAAGACCAGCTGTCCGTTGCGGCGGGCGTAGACCTTGTTCTCCGCCGTGGAGACGGTGATCACCAGGTCGCTGTCGTGCAGGTCCTCGATGACCTTCTCCGTCGAGGCCATCTCGGACTGCAGGTTCGCCACCCGCGACGAGGTCCTGGACATCGATTGCTGCATGGCCGCGAGCTGCTGCTTGATCTGCTCCTGGATCATCCGGTCGATGGTCCGCACGCGATGGAGCTTCCGCGCGTCCGAGACCGTGATCGCCTCCGCGGCCACGGCGTAGCCGAGGATGCCGAGGGCCAGCACCAGCAGCGCCCATGATCCTAAAAGTCCCAACCAGCGTGGCATTCGTTCCGTTCTCCCTCAGTAGATGTAGACCTGCGTCTTGCCCCGGCGGATGCGCGGCCAGATGGCCCGGAGGTCGTCCTCCGAGACCATGAACGACCCCGGCTTGGCCCCGCCCCCGAGCGGGCTGTCCGCGCTCGGGGGCGAGTGAATGGCGTAGTTGTTCGAGATCACCAGCACGTACTTGCCCAGGCCGCCCTTGATCACCGGCCGGGCGGGTGGGACGGGCTGCCCCTGCATCGCGTAGACCCACTCCGGCACGAGCCAGTCGTAGTCGACCATCTTCGCCTGCACGGGGAAGGCGCCCTTGATCGGGACGAACGTCCAGGTGCGGCCGTTGCCGGTGATGGTCTTGGCCTCGCCCGGCGTGACATCACCCTCGCGCAGGATGGTGGGGCCGTAGTAGAAGCGGAACTTGCGCTTCGCGGTGTCGATCGAGAGATAAAAATCCTCGGACTTGAGGCTCTCGACGAACTGCATCCGCCCCTTCAGCTCCCGCTCCAGCGCGCCGCGCGTGAGGTCCATCTCCGCGAGCTCTTCCTTGACCTTCTTGACGTCGGCCGGCGTGCGCGCCTCCTCGGCGATCACGTCCGCGAACTCCGTCGACACCCGCGCGCGGTGCTGGCGGGCGAAGAGGAGCCCGCCCACTCCGAGGAGGAGGAGCAGGAGATTCAGCCAGAGCGGGGGTCGCGGAAAGGACCGCCGGTCCGGCGCACCGGGCCGCCAGTGACTACGCTGTTCGGGCATCGCTGCCCGTTTCCATTCGCGAGCGGCGTGCCAACGCCCACCGGACCACCGCCAGCACGGCCAGGGCCGCCCCGAACGTGCACACGATCGTTGCCCCCGTGGGCAGGTCGAGCTGGAAGGACAGCAGCACGCCGGTGGCGCTGACCACGGCCCCCATCGTCCAGCCGATCGCCAGGCGCCCGGTGATGGTCTGGGAGAAGAGCATCGCCGCGACGGACGGGACGATGAGATACGAGAACACCAGCAGCACGCCGGCGATGGCGACGGACGAGGTCACCACGAAGCCGAAGGAGACGTAGAACAGAAAGTCCCACCAGCGCACGTTCGGGATCTCCTGGCCGAGGGAGATGGCCAGGAACTTCTTCCGGAAGACGAAGTGGAACGCGCCGACGAGCGAGTAGAGGATGGCCACCTCCAGCACCGTGAACCATGACACGGTGAGGATGTTCCCCACGAGCATGTCCTTGAGATGCTCCGTCCCCTCGGGGGCCTTGCTCATGGCCAGGATCGACGCGGCGGCGGAGACGGCGTAGACGATGCCGATGATCGCCTCCTGGGGGATGCGCGTCTTGCCGTGCGAGCGGGTGACGGCGAAGACGGCCGCGCCGACGATGGTGAAGCCGAGCGACCAGAAGTAGGTGTGGTGGTCGTGCAGGTCGTAGCCGGCCAGCACGGCCGCCGTCGTGCCGAGCGCGGCGATCTGGGCGAGCGAGAGGTCGACGAAGATGACCCCTCGCTCCACCACGTGCACGCCGAGGTAGGCGTGGATCCCGGTCAGGATCAGGCCGGCGATGAACGGAACGGCGAGAAATGCCAGGAGGTCCATCAGTCTTTCAGCGCCTCGATGAGGGTGGTGATGTTCGTGTCGAAGAGAGCGAAGTAGTCATCGGTGCCGCTCTTCGCTCCGCCCACCGATGGATACAACACCACCAGCTTCGCGCCTGCGCGGTCCGCCACCGACTGCGGGGTCTTGTGGTCGAAGTACGGCTCCATGACGATCACCTTCACCTTCTCATCCTTGATTTTGCGAATGAGGTCGAACGTGTGCGACGGCGAGGGCGGCACGCCCGGCTTCGGCTCGACGTACCCGACCACGTTCAGCCCGTAGCGGCGCATGAAGTTCGGCCAGGAGTTGTGGTACGTGACGATCTTCGCCCCGCGGTACGGCGCGAGCTGCGCGCGCCAGCGCTTGTCGGCCGCGTTCATCTTCCCTTTGAAGTCGTTCAGGCGCTGGGCGAAGTATGGCCCATCGTTCGGACGAAGCTCGCTCAGCTTCCCCTGGATGAGGATGGCCATGCGCACGGCGTTCGCCGGGTCGAGCCAGTAGTGCGGGTTGCCGAGGGGGTGAACGTCGCCCATGGAGCGATTGACCGGGCCGGAGGGGCGGTCGAGGATCTCCACGCCGCGGGAGAGGTCGAGATATCCCGGCGATCCCGGACGGATGCGCGGGTTGCGGCTCTGGTCGATGAGCGACGGGAGCCAGGAGATCTCCAGGTCCAGGCCGATGACCTCGAGGAGGTCGGCGCTGCGGAGCAGGAGCAGATAGCTCGGCTTGGCCTCGACGAAGTGCGGGTCCTGGTAGCCGCGGGCGATGGAGGTGACGTCGACGCGGTCGCCGCCCACTTCGCGGGTCAGCGAGGCGAGATCCGCGGTGGAGGTGATGACGTTGAGCTTCCCGTGCGCGGCGAAAGCATTGCCTGCGAGAAGGACGAGTGCGAGTGCGATCAGTATGCGTTTCATGGTCATGTCCTAGAACACGTGCGCGCCGTGCGCGCCGATGGAGAACTGCAGTTGAAAGAGAAACTCGTCGAACGAGATGCCGTCGCCGATCTTCGTGCGGCGGTACTGGCCGCGGAACTGGCTGAACTCGGAGGGCCAGAACGTGAGCGTCGTGGAGAGCCCGCGACTCGAGAACCGTCCCTCGTCGCCGAAGTCGTCGGCCCGGTCGAGGCGCACGCCGGCGAACCAGCGCCGGCCGAGCTGATAGTCGCCGGAGAGATACCAGCCGTACAGCGAGCGGTCGAAGTCCGCGCGGCGATTGGCCAGACCCTCGAAGCGGACGATGAGGGAGTTGTAGATCGAGCGCTGGAGCGGCTTCCAGCGGTAGATGAGGTCGACGCCGGCGAGGCGGTTGTGTCCGCCGTCCGACTCCGGCAGGGTGCCGCGGGCCCAGCTCGTGCCGACCTCGAGGTTGCTGTTCTCGGTGAGGTCGCGGAAGGCTTTGAGGTGGGCGTTGTAGAAGAGGTCGTTGTCGGCGGCGCGGCCGAAGACGTCCTCGACGTCGCCGCTGTAGACCTCGCCCGTGGCCTCGAGGAACAGGCCCCACGGATTGTCGATGGCCTTGCTCACCGAGACGCCGACGTCGGCCAGCCCTTCCTCGCCGAGGAAGCGGGTGAACATCATCGGCTGATCGATCCAGGGGCGGGTGTGGGCGTGCCAGGTGTTGGCCTTGCCGAACGTCGCTTTGGTCTTGCCGGCCTTGGCCGTGAGTCCCCACGGCAGGGTCACGAACTGCGCGTAGCCTTCCTCGACGTCCACCTCTTCCGGCGTGACGGCGATGAAGAAGCGGCCCTTGGCATACGGGTCGATGAAGGCCTCGAGCGCGACCTCCACCTCGTCGAGCTCCGCGGGGGCGCGGTCCTCGAGCTGATCGCCGGCATGGCCGACGAACGTGCCGATGACCGAGATGTCGGGGTTAAGCGCCTTCGCGGCGGCGGGCGCGGCCTGGTTCTCGACCGGTTGGACATCGGCAATCGTCGGCTCGACGGTGGTCAGATCCTGTTCCTGCTCCGGGGCAGGGGCACCGCCTTTGAGCTGCTGGATCTCCTGCCGCAGCTCCGCGGCCTGGCGCAGCAACTCATCGAGCTTCTGCTCGAGCTGGCTGAGCCGGGAGTCGTCCGTCTGGGCCATCGCCGGAACGGCGAAGGCCAGGATCATAAAAACAATGAGAAATTGACCACGACGGGTCATGGAAGTACCTCCTGGTTTCGCGGGGAAACGTGAGCGGTGGGCTTCAGCCCTCCGAGGGAGGCGCGCGCGAGGGCAGGAGACGCGACGTGCCGGAAGCAAACGCAGGCTCGACCGCCGCGACCAGCGTCCAGACCACGACGAGCTGGAACGTGAGCGACGGCTGGACGGCGGACGCCGGGTCGGCACCGAACGCGCAAACTGCACAGGGGTAGGAGGGAGCAGCGCTCCCCTCGGGAATGAGCGAGTGTTGATGGAGGACGGGCTGGGCCGACAGAATGACGGCCAGCGCGATCGCGAACGAAAGCTTCAGTCCTCGCAAGACGGCGGTTAGCATACGCCAGGCAGCGGCAAGCGGGCTGAAGGAATATACATCCGTTTGCCCGCATTTGAGACACACGTTAGGAGAACGTCACAGATGGCAACTTCGACAGCAGTCCAACAGCTCACCGACGCCGACTTCGAGAGCATCGTCAACGCCGGCAAGCCCGTCTTCATCGACTTCTGGGCGCCGTGGTGCGGCCCCTGCCGCATCGTCGGCCCGATCGTCGAGGAGCTCGCGCCGACGTACGATGGCAAGGCGGTCATCGCCAAGATGAACGTCGACGAGAACCCGGAGATTGCAGGCCGCTTTGGCGTGACCTCGATCCCGACCATGATGATGTTCAAAGAGGGCAAGCTCGTCGACCGGATGGTCGGTGCCGCGCCCAAGGGCGTGCTGCAGTCCTTTATCGACCGGAATCTGTAATCCCACCCTCGGGGGCGGCTACGGCTCGAGGCCGTAGTCGCTCCTGCACAGACTCTCCACCCCCTCCTCCCGCACGGCGAACGTATCCTCGATCCTCACCCCGAGTTCGCGCTCGGGAAAGTACAGCCCCGGCTCGATCGTGAGGATGTCGCCCACCTCCACCAAGTCCTCGTTCGACGGCATCAGCGAGAACGACGGCTTCTCATGGATCTCCAGACCGACGCCGTGTCCGAGGCCGTGGACATAGCCGTTCGTGCTCTTGGGATCCGAACGCAGGGTGGGGTAGCCCTTGGCCTCGAAGAAGTCGCAAACCAGGGTCTGATAGGACTTCGCGGGTGTGCCGGGGCGCATGGCGTCGCGGGCGCGGGTGAAGGCCTCGAAGACGTCGTCGTGCAGGCGGCGCAGCTCGGCGGGGATCGGGCCGACGCAGAACGTCCGCGTGAGGTCGAAGAAGTAGCCGCTGGTCTTGTCGGCGGGGAAGATGTCGAGGACGATCGGCACGGACTCCCGGACCGGTGCGCTCGCGTCGCCGCGCGAATGCGGCACGCCGGCGTCGCGGCCCTGGGAGAGGATGGTCTCGTGGTCCTCGATCATGCCCAGCCGGGAGATCTCCTGGGACACGAACGCTTTTAGATCGCCCAGGGTGCGGGCGCGGCGCTCACGGAGCATCGCCCGCACGCCGTCCACCACCTGTTCGGTGCGCGCGGCGACGGAGCGGATGGCCTCGATCTCCCACGCGTCCTTGCGCTTGCGCGCGAGCTGGATCAGGTCCTCACCGTACGCGGGGTAGACGCGCCAGCCGCGCTGGGCCATCTCCTCGAACACGCCAGGGTAGAGGTGCACCGGCGCGTTGCCGAAGAATGCGACCGATTCCCGCGCGCCGAGCTCGCGCAACGCGATCGTGAACAGCTCCGCGTACGCCGCCGCGGCGTGGAGCGCGGTGCGGAAGATCCGCTCGTGATCGAAGTCCTGCACCAGCCGCACCTCGAGGCCGCTCGCCGCGGCCTCGTCGCGCTCCATCGGATAGGTGATGAGCACCGGGTCGCGGCCGGCGAGCTTGATGGCATAGCCGCGGGTCACCTTCGCCCCGCGCGAGAGCCAGCGAAACGAGGGATGCATGGCCTCGTGCATCGGCACCACCAGCGCCTCGATGCCGCGAACGCGCATGAGGGAGTCGAGATCGGCGAGCATGGAGAAAAAGCTAGAGCCGCCTCCGCAACCCGAAGCGGCGTGGGCGCGCGAGATGCGTCGGGCGAAACCTGAGCAGCGAAGGCGGCCTGGGCGAGGATACCATCGCGGGCACCGATCTCGCTTCGCCCCACCTCCGTCCGGGATGACCAGCCTCAAAGTGATGTCGTACAACATCCAGGGACACGCCGCGGCGCGACGGGCGGACCATCTGCCGAAGCTCGCGGAGGTGATCGCCTCCGTGAAGCCGGACGTGGTGGGTCTCCAGGAGGTGCACTGCCGGACCCACGTGGGCCCGGAGGTGCATCAGGGCGAGGCACTGGCATCCCTCACGGGCCTCGCCCACTTCTTCGGCCGGAGCTGTGGCATGGGCGGCGGCGACTACGGCAACGCCGTCCTCACCCGCGGCACGATCAAAGCCAGCTACGTCTATCCGCTGCCGGGCTCCGGCGAGCCGCGCTCGGTACTGCAGACCGACATCGCCGTGGACGGCATCGAGTTCTCGTTCTTCGTCACCCATCTCGCCGCCTGGGGGCGCCTGCTGCGCGTGGCGCGCCTCCGGCAGGTCGCCGAGCTGGGGGACATCATCGCCCGCGGCTCGCTGCCGCACGTGCTCGTCGGCGACTTCAACGTCTCCCCGGCGGCCGAGGAGATCCGCACGCTGCTCTCGCACGGACACCTGCGCGTCTGCGGCGACCCGAAGGAGGCCACGTTTCCCATGACCCGCCAGCGACTCGACTACGTGTTCTGCGATCCGCGCTGGGAGTTCGTCGGCTCGGAAGTCATCCGCCGCGGGCCGTCCGATCACTGGGCGCTCGTGGTCGAGCTGAAGCTGCGCGAGGAGGTCGTATGAAGGTCGTCCTTCCGCTGTGGGTGGCGATCCTCGGTGCCGTGGCCATTCTCGCGCTGGTGCTCATCGTCTGGTCGGTCAAGCGCCGCCGCCAGCCGCGCCTCCGCCTCGAGAGCGGCGGGGGACTGGATGACCTGCTGCTGTCCATCGTCGGCCTGACCCAGGGCACGCTCACCGAGGGCAACCGCGTCGAGCTCCTGCAGAACGGCGCGTTCTTCGATGCCCTGTTCCGGGACATCGCGGGCGCGCAGCGCTCGGTCAACTTCGAGACCTTCCTCGCCAAGCAGGGCAAGGTCACGGCGAAGCTGACCGATCTCCTCATCGACCGCGCGCTCAACGGCGTGAACGTGCACCTGATGCTCGACGGCAACGGCGGCCGCGCCTTCGGTCACACGGACCTCGTGCGTCTGAAGAACGCCGGCGTCCGCGTCGCCCACTACCACCCCGTCCGCCTCTCGAACCTCGGCATCCTGAACAATCGCGACCACCGCAAGATCGTGGTCATCGACGGCCGGATCGGCTACATCGGCGGCCATTGCCTGGTCGACTCCTGGTGCGGCGAGGCCGAGGACAAGAAGCACTATCGCGACATCAGCGCGCGCGTGGAAGGGCCGGTGGTGGCGCAGCTGCAGTCGGCGTTTGCGGAGAACTGGGTCGAGGAGACCGGCGAGGTGATCGGCGGCGAGCAGTACTTTCCGCGCCTCGAGTCCGCGGGGGACATACCCGCGCACGTGGTCTGGCTGTCGCCGACCGGCAGCCCGTCCACGCTCAAGCTGCTGCACTACATGGCCATCCACGCGGCGGAAAAGAGCATCACCATCCAGAACCCCTATTTCCTGCCCGACCCGCTCGCCCGCGACGCGCTCGCGGACGCGGCGCGCCGCGGCGTGAAGGTGCGGGTGATGATCCCCGCCACCGACGCCAGCGACAACGCCATCGTGCAGCACGCCAGCCATCACCACTACGGCACGCTGCTCAAGGGCGGGGTGAAGATCTACGACTACCAGCGCACGCTGCTGCACCAGAAGGTGATCGTGATCGACTCCTGCTGGGCGGCCGTCGGCTCGACCAACTTCGACGACCGCTCCTTCGAGCTGAACGACGAGGTCTCACTGGCCGTGTACGACGAGGGCATCGCCGGCGAGCTCGAGGCGACCTTCGAGCGCGACCTGGCCCACGCCAAGGAGGTCCATCTCGAGCCGTGGGCGAAGCGCCCGCTGCTCCACAAGCTGACCGACTTCGGCGCGTTTCTGTTCAACGAGCAGCTGTGAGGTCAATTCACCGCGATCGGCGCGAGGTCCGTGTACTCCGCGGCCTGCACCGTCACCCGGAACTTCTTCGTCTGGCGCGGCGACTTCACCTCGACCGTGTACGTCCCCGGCTGGACATTGCGGATGTAGAACATCCCGTCCCGGCCGGTGTACACGGGCGACGAGTTGCCGGCCCCGCTCCCGAGCGACACCGCCGCGCTCTCGTGCGGCGCGCCATCGGCGCGGATGACCTTTCCACGCACCGTGCCGGCGAGCGCCGCCGGCGCGATGGCGATGAGGATGACCGTGAGGAACAGCATCGAGCGACGCATGATCAGGCACCTCCTTCCGCGACGGGAACCGCCGCGACTGTCGGGGAATACGGCTTGGTCGGTCTCTTGAGCACAATCGGCTCCTTGAAGACGATGCTCGCCTTCGCCTCGTCGATGCTCACCTTCTTCTCGCGTTCGTAGACGGCGAGGTCGATGTTCAGCGTCTCGTAGCCCGGTGCCTCGAAGACCAGGCTCGGTCGGCGGTCGTCGGGCATCCACGTACGCATGAAGAACGTGGTGCTCTCGACCTGCATGATCGGCGGAACGGCCTTGGCCTTGATCGTGGCCGTGCCGGCGTCGCCGTCGAGCCGCACCGGACCGGAGATCTCCCACTCCCGGTACGTCGCCTTCGGCGCTTGGATGTTCTTCGCGAAAAAGACAGCCATGAACACCGTCAGCGCGACGTAACCGCCGAATGCGCCTCCGAGCTTGACCGTGAGGCCGGCCATCGGCCCGTCCACCGTCGCCGACGACGGGAGCATCTTGAACAGCAGATACGCCGGGATGATGGGCAGAAGCAGTAACGCAGCGAGTACGACCAGTGGCTCGTTCATTTGGACCTCTGGTATCAGTAGTGACGCGAGAGGCCCGAACGTTTCACGCCTGGATGCTTTTGAACGCCTCCACGAACCGGCCCATCTCCTCGACCGTGCCGATCGTCACGCGCAGGTTCTGCGGCAGGGCAGGAAAGAGCCGGCCCACGCGCACGCCGCGCTCGCGGAAGGCGGAGATCACCGCCCGCACTTCTCGTCCCATCTCCACCATGAAGAAGTTCGCCTCGCTCGGCAGCGAGCGGTAGCCGAGCTTGTCCAGCTCGCCGACGGTCCAGGCGCGCACGTCGTGGTTGCGTTTCCGCGAGAGCGCCACGTGCTCCGCGTCCTCGAGCGACGCCTTGGCCGCGACCAGGGCGAGCAGGTTCAGCGCGTTGTAGGCCTGATGCGCGGCGAGACGGTCCAGCGTGGCCTTCTGGCCGAGGGCGTAGCCGCAGCGCAGGCCGGCCATGGCGTAGACCTTCGAGAACGTGCGGGCCACGATCAGGTTCGGCTTCGCCTTCACCAGCGGCGCGACCGACTCGTAGTCGCCATTCGCCACGTAGTGGTGATAGGCCTCGTCGACGAGGACCATCGTCGTCGCCGGTACGCCGTCGAGCAGCGCGCGCACCGCCGCCTTCGGTGTGATCGTGGCGGTCGGATTGTTCGGGTTGCAGACGTAGACCAGCGACGCGTCGCGCGCCGCCTCGAGCATCTTCGGCACGTCGTGCGCGAAGGCGGCGTCGAGAGGCACCTTCACGACCTCGCTGCCGGCGGCGTGATGCCATAGCGACTCGAACGTCGGATTCGCGGTCACGAGCTTCCTCCCCGGACCGGCGAACGCCGCCGCGGCGAGGCGGAGGATGTCGCTCGAGCCGTTGCCGAGAAGCACCTCGCTCGTGGACAGCCCGTGATGCCGTGCCACCGCCTCCGCGAGCGCCCCCTCGGCGTCATCGGGATAGCGAAACACCTCGCCGAGGGAGTCGCGGATGGCCTTCATGGCGGCGGGGGAGGGGCCGTACGGATTCTCGTTCGAGTTGAGAAGCACGGGCCCGCCCGGCGCGTTGCGCGCGACGGCGGCGGGGAACGCGGCCACCGCCGCGCCGGCACCGAGGAGCAGGGCGAAGTGACGACGGGAGAAGGCGCTCGCTTCGTGTTGCATGGGCGGATTATCCGCTCCGGGTGCGCGACATGCATGCCTTTCGCGGTCATGTTGGGAGACAAAGTCGCCATCGCCACTCTCGCCGTGAAAGACCTCGACGCCGCCAAGAAGTTCTACGAGGACGTTCTCAGCCTGCATCCCACGCCGCACCAGGAGCCGGGCACGCTCTCGTACGAGAGCGCCGGCGCGACGCTCTTCGTCTATCCGTCGCAATACGCCGGCACCAACCAGGCCACCGCGCTCACCTGGATCGTCGGCGACGTCGACGGCATCGTCACCGCCCTCGCCGCGAAGGGAGTGGTCTTCGAGCACTACGACGACCTGCCGGAGACGAAGCGGATGGGCGACGTCCACGTCTCCGGCGAGCGCAGGCTGGCCTGGTTCAAGGACCCCGACGGCAACATTCACGCTCTGACGAACGGATGAAGCGCATGGATCACGTAGCAAAGGCCTCGGCCACCATCAACGCCCCCGCCGCGCGCGTCTGGGAAGCGCTCGTCGACCCCGCCCAGATCAAGCAGTACATGTTCGGCACGAACGTCGCCTCCGACTGGAAGCAGGGCAGCCCGATCACCTGGAAGGGCGAGTGGGAGGGGAAGGCGTACGAAGACAAAGGCGTCATTCAGCGCATCGACCCGCCGCGCGCGCTCCAGTACACCCACTTCAGCCCCCTCGCCGGCCTGCCCGACAAGCCCGAGAACTACCACACCGTCACCATCGACCTCTCCGAGGACGGCTCGCGGACGAACGTCACCCTCGCCCAGGACAACAACCCCACCGAGGAGGAGCGCGAGCACTCGGAGAAGAACTGGCGAATGATGCTGGAGGGGCTGAAGAAGTTTTTGGAGGAGTAGTTCGGCACGACCATCAACCCGAAGGAGTCACCTCGTGCGTCGCCTGCTCCGCCGCGCGCGCGGCGCGAGCTCCTTCCTCCACGTTCACCAGCAGCAGAAGGGCGCCGCCGACGAGGAAGAAGACGATCACCGAGAGGATGGCGTTGCGGCTCGAGCCGGTGGCGCCGATGACGCTGGCGAAGAGGATCGGCCCGAAGATGCCGGCGAACTTGCTGAAGACGCTGTAGAAGCCGAAGAACTCTCCCGACTTGTAGCGCGGAATGAGCGTCGCGAACAGGGACCGGCTGAGCGCCTGCGTCCCGCCCTGCACCAAGCCGACCATGCCCGCGAGGATGTAAAAGTGCGTGGCCGTCTTCATCGTGTAGGCGAAGAGGCTGACGCCGAGGTAGACCACCAGGCCGGCCAGGATGGCCTGCCGTGCGCCGATCTTCTCCGCGAGCGTGCCGAAGAGAAACGTGGCCGGAATGCCCACGAACTGCACGATCAGAATCGCGGCGATGAGCGCCTCCCGAGGGATGCCCAGCTCCGTGCCGTAGGCGGTGGCCATCTTCTGGACGGTGGAGATGCCGTCGTTGTAGATCAGGAAGGCGACCAGCATGACGAAGGCATGCTTGAAGCTGCGCAGCTCGTGAAAGGTCTCGGCGAGGCGGGTGAACGCGACGCGCAGCGGATTCGCCTCGGCCCGCTCGTCCTTCTCCAGCTTGCGCGGCGGCTCCGGAACGCGCCGGAAGAGAGGGATGGAGAAGACCAGCCACCAGACGGCGACGGAGACGAAGGAGAGGCGCACCGCGACCGTCGCGCCGGTGCGGCCGAGGCCGAACCACTCCGGCTTCTGGATCATGGCCAGGTTCACGGCCAGCAGCACGCCGCCGCCGAGGTAGCCGATGGCGTAGGCGGCGGTGGAGACGCGGTCGACCTCGTCGGAGGAGGCGATGTGCGGCAAGAGGGCGTCGTAGAACACCACCGCAGCGGCGGCGCCGATCGCCACCAGGACGAACAGCGTCGACGCCAGCGCCAGGTTCCCATGGCCGATAAAGTACATCGCCGCGCAGGCCAGGATGCCGAACCCCGTCCAGAAGCCGAGCAGCTTCTTCTTCGCCGCGGCGAAGTCGGCGATGGCGCCGAGGATGGGGGAGAGGACGGCCACGATCCCGATGGCGATGCCATTGGCGATGGCCCACCACTGGCTGGCCTTCGTCGCCCCGGCCTCCGCCCCCGCGACCTGGATGAAGAAGATCGGAAAGACCGCGACCATGATCGTGGTCTGGACCGCGGAGACGGCCCAGTCGTACATCGCCCAGGCGCGCAGCTCGGGGCGGTGCAGGCCTAGCCGGGACGACAGGTTGCTCATGGATGGACAGCCGATTGTAGTCGGAGCGCGTCCCATGGCTCATGTTGTGCTACGGTTCGCCTCCGGACTGCATGGAAGCAGGGCAGCCGCACAGCAGGCGTTATCTCCTCACACTCTCGCTCGGGGCGCTCGGTGTCGTGTATGGCGACATAGGGACGAGTCCCCTCTACGCATTCCGGGAGTGCTTCGCCCCCGAGCACCATCTCCCGCCCTCGCCGGCCAACATCCTCGGCGTGCTGTCGCTGATCTTCTGGGCCCTGGCGCTGATCATCTCCGTGGAGTACCTGTGGTTCGTCATGCGCGCGGACAACCGGGGGGAGGGGGGCATCATCGCCCTCATGTCCCTGGTGCGCGCGCGCGGCTCGGCGCCGTCGCTCCGGCGGTCGATTCTGATCAGCCTCGGCCTCTTCGGCGCGGCCCTGCTCTATGGCGACGGCATGATCACCCCGGCCATCTCCGTGCTCTCGGCGATCGAGGGCCTGAAGGTGGCCACGCCGGTGTTCGGGCCATACGTCGTCTGGATCACCATCGTCGTGCTGATCGGGCTGTTCGCCGTGCAGAAGTACGGGACGGCCAAGGTCGGCAACGTCTTCGGCCCGGTGATGATCGTCTGGTTCAGCGTCCTGGCCATCCTCGGGGTGATGCACATCCTGCGCGAGCCGGCCGTGCTGCAGGCGGTGGTGCCGACGCACGCGGTGAGCTTTTTCCTCCGCAACAAGCTCACCGGCTTCCTCGTTCTCGGCTCGGTCTTCCTGGTCATCACCGGCGGCGAGGCGCTGTACGCGGACATGGGCCACTTCGGCCTCAAGCCGATCCGGCGGGTGTGGTTCAGCTTCGTCTTCCCGGCCCTGCTGCTCAACTACTTCGGTCAGGGTGCGTTCCTGCTGCATTCGCCGAGGGGCGTCGAGAACCCGTTCTTCCACATGGCTCCGCAGTGGGCGCTGATCCCTCTGGTGATCCTGGCCACCGCGGCGACGGTGATCGCCTCGCAGGCCGTCATCTCCGGCGCGTTCTCGCTGACGCGGCAGGCCGTGCAGCTCGGGTATCTGCCGCGTATCCGCATCCGCCACACCTCCGCGCGTGAGATCGGGCAGATCTACATCCCCTCGGTGAATTGGGTGCTGATGTTCTCCGCGATCGGCCTCGTGCTCACCTTCCAGAGCTCGGGTAATCTCGCCGCGGCATACGGCGTCGCCGTCACGGCCACGATGGGCATCACCACCTCGCTGCTGTCGGTCTACGCGCGCGAGCAGTGGAAGTGGCCGCTCGCCGGCGCGCTCGCGTTCGCCCTGTTCTTCCTCTGCTTCGACCTGTCGTTCTTCGGCGCGAACCTGGTCAAGGTGTGGGACGGCGGCTGGTTCCCGCTGGTGGTGGGACTGATCGTGTTCACGGCCATGTCCACCTGGCGGCTGGGGCGGCGGATTCTCAGCCAGAGGCTCGCCGAGGGCGGCTTGTCCGCGGAAGACTTCCTGCGCGAGCTGGCGTCCAACCGCATCCCGCGCGTTCCGGGCACGGCGATCTTCATGTCCCGCAACCCCGAGGGCGTGCCGACCACCCTCCTGCACAACATCAAGCACAACAAGGTCGTGCACAAGACCGTGGTGCTGCTGACCGTGGAGTCCGAGGAGAAGTCGCACCTCTCCGAGGAAGAGCGCTTCGAGTGGCAGGAGCTCGGCCACGGCGTCCACCGCCTGAGCCTGCACTTCGGGTACATGGAAGACCCGAACATCCCCGAGACGCTGGAGCGCCTCGGCCAGCTGCCGGTGGCGTTCGATCCGATGACCACCAGCTACTTCCTGGGGCGGGAGACGCTCATCCCCACCAAGCAGCCGGGCATGGCCATCTGGCGCGAGCACCTCTTCGCCACGATGATGCGCAACGCCTCCAGCGCATCGAGCTTCTTCAGCCTGCCCGCTAACCAGGTCATCGAGCTGGGCGCGCAGGTGGAGATGTGAAGATCAGTCCCTCGCGTACAGCGGGGCGATGACCGCCAGGTAGAAAACCGGATCCGACGAGCCGCTGCTGCTCTGGGGCAGGCCGACGCCCATGTTGAAGCCGAGCGTTTGCCGGTTTTTGCTGACGTTCAGCGCCACGCCGTAGACGTCGGCGACGTCGCTGCGCAGATAGCTGCCTCGAACGCCGATCTGCCAGTTGCGGGGCAGCGCGTAGTCGGCGCCCACATTCGCGACGCCCCCGCGCGCCACGCGGTATTGGCCGAACCGGTAGCCATACAGCGCGCTCTCGCCGAGGGCGTCCCAGGAGCCGCCGATCAGAAAGCGGCTGACGACGTTCAGCGACTTGCCGTTCATCAGCGAGAGCGACTGCCGGAGGTGCACCTTGCCCACCTGCTTGCCGGCGCGCTGGCTGATCGTGGCGCGCCCCCACGTTTCCGAGCCGGAGAACGCCTCCACGCGCGCGCTGACCGCCCAGCCGTCGAAGGAGGAGACCAGCGGCCGGTCCGCGGAGAGAACGCTGTAGGTGTGGGTGACGTCCACGCCGACGAAGGGGTCCTCCCAGAAGCTCGTCACGGCTGCGTTCTCGAGGTCGTCGACCTGCTCGACGAGGCCGACCAGCAGCACGTCGGTGGTGGAGCGATCGTTCGGCGTCCAGCGCAGCCCCGCGCGCAGGCGATACGACGACGCCTCGTATTCGAGGTCGTGCACCCGTTCGCCGTCGACGTAGATCCGGTCGCTGAAATGGGCGTTGACGGGAGTGACGTCCGCGGACGCGAGAAAGGCGTGGCGCGTCGAGAGATGCTTCACCCATCGCCCGTCGACCGTCCAGCCGAGCAGCGTGATCGCGTACTCGCTGGAGGCGGGATCGCCGGAGCTGAAGCGCGCGAACGGCCCCACCACCGAGGAGTCGGCGAAGATCCCGGAGACGAGGAGCGTGCGCGGGAGGTCGTCGGCGGAAAGAGGGGAGGCGGCGGCGACGAGCACCAGCAGGAGCACCGTTACTCGGCCTGCGCGCACGGGAAGACGATACCACGGTCCAGGCCGCTACTTCGCCATGCGGTGCACTTCGCTTCCGGCGAGAAGAAACGCACCCACCCCATAAATCTCCGTCCCCGCCGCCGAGGTGTCGCCAGGTTGATCGCCGATGCGCTGGACGTAGCCGAGCATTCCATTCCGATGCACGGCGCGGACGAGGGCGGACCAGCCCCGCTCGATCACCGGCCGGTAGGTCGCCTCGTCCAACAACCCTTCGTTGACGCCCCACGCCAGCGCATAGACATAGAACGCGGTGCCGCTGGTCTCGGGGAGGGGGAGGCGGTCGGGATCGAGGAGGCTGGAGCGCCAGTAGCCGTCGCTCTGCTGCAGGCTGGCGACCTTCGGCGCCATCTGCCGGTACAGCTGCAGGTAGCGCGGCCGCGACGGGTAGTCCGCGGGCAGGTACTGCAGCACGCGCGCGAGTCCGGCCAGGACCCAGCCGTTGCCGCGCGACCAGAAGATCTTCTTCCCGTTCGGCTCGCGCTGGTCGAAGAAGCGGCTGTCGCGATAGTAGAGATGCTCCTCGTTGTCGTAGAGGTAGTCGGTCGTCTTCCACCACATGCGGTCCATGAAGTCGACGTAGCGGCGCTCGCCGGTTGCCCTGGTGGCCATGGCCAGCGCGGGCGGGGACATGAACAGGGCGTCGCACCACGTCCACTGCCGCCAGGTCTTCTCCCAGTCCTCGAACGCGAGCGACTCGTCGTAGGGGAAGAGCAGGATCTGATCGAAGAGGTGCAGGGCGGGCTCGATCATGGCCCGGTCCTGCTCGACGGCGAAGAGGTGAAAGTAGCTCTGGGTGATGGCGTGGTCGTCCGCGCAGAGCGGGCGCAGGCCGGGCCGCCAGCGGTTCTCCCGCCCGTTCGCGCGCGCCGCGGCGCGGTAGCGCTCCGGGTCGCCGGAGAGGGGAGCGAAGACGTTCAGGCCGATGTAGAACGGAGCCTGGGTCCAGTCATAGGGCGGGTGTTTCGACGGATTCGCCAGCTGCCATTCGGCGGCCGCGGTCATCACGCGGACGATCGCCTCGGGCTCGATCGCGTCGGTGAAAGGACCGCGGACGGAGGCGCAGCCGACACAGGCGACGAGGACGAGCGCGCTCGCCGTGCGCTTCACCCCTGCCGCACACCTCGTGGCCCGGGCAGCTCCAGCACCAGCCGGTACGCCGTCACCTCGTGGGAGGGGTTGTTCATCACTCCCGCGGTGCCCATGAACAGGAGGCGGAAGAGGCGGTAGGTCTCCATGTCCGCTTCCTTGAGCACCTTCTCCTTGTTCTCCACCCAGCGCTCGTGGCCCTTGCGCGCCCAGAGGTGATAGTTGTGGCGGTCGTTGTAGACGGCGACCATCTGGATCTTCGACTCGTCGATGGCCTTCATCAGCTCGGGCATGTAGACCATGCGGAACGTGCCGGGCCAGACGTACTTGGTGATGAAGCTGGAGGTACCGAACGGCACTTTCCCCGAGGCGAAGTCGAGGTAGGCGCGCGCGCCGGGGGCGAGCAGCTCCGCGAAGCGCTTCATCACGCGCGGGTAGTCGGAGAGGTCCTCGATCACGCCCATGCAGGAGATGGCGTCGTAGCGGCGGCCGGGGTTGAAGGTGAAGAAGTCCTGGTAGGAGACGGTGGCGTTGCCGAGCTTGTGCTGCTCGATCACGCCCTTGGTCCAGTTCATCTGGTCGTTCGAGAGCGTGATCGCCGTGACGTTCACGCCCCGGCTGGCCGAGAAGCGGGTCATCCCGCCCCAGCCGCAGCCTATCTCGAGGAGGTGCTGCCCGGGCTTGAGCCCAAGCGAGTCGAAGGCGAACTGGTACTTGCGCTCGGTGCTGACCTCGAGGGTCTCGTCGTCGCTCAGGTACACGCCCGGCGTGTAGGCGTGGTACTCGTTGTCGGTGGCGTAGATCTGGATGTTCTTGGAGTCGTAGTGCTTGGCGATCCAGGCCGGGTTGAGGCGCTCGCGGCCGACCAGGAGCGGCTGCAGGCGCCGCCAGGTCTTGAGCCAGAGATTGCGGTCGTCGAGGAGGTCGCGCAGCCACATGGCCTTGATCACGTCCCCCTCGATGTCGAGGTCCCCGCGGACGTAGGCGTCGGCGATGCGCAGCTCCGAGGTCGAGCGCAGCGCGGCCATGCCCGCCTCGTTGTGAATGGAGAGGTCGAACTCCGGCTCGCCCTCGCCGATGTGCATCGTGCTGCCATCCGGCATGTGCACGCGGAACGCGCACGGCAGCTTCGGCGCGCGCGCGAGCATGCGCCCGATCCAGTCGCTGATCTCGGTGGAAAGAGCCGGGGCGGCGGTACGTACTTCCGTCATGGCCTGAAAAGCTTAACTCCTTTCGCATGAGGCAGCCAAGCCGAGCCCGCCGTCTCATGGTGCGTCGGCCGAGAGAATACTCCTTGCGGGCCGGTCGGAGGGGGGCTAGTATCTGCTAAACCGATTTAACTGCCGCCTGCGGATTGAATCCAGGCGAAGGAGGGCGTCCCACCATGATCCGGAACCTGCCAACGCGAATCGGGTTGTCCCTGGTCCTGATACTGCTCGCCGCCGGTGCGTTCGCGCAGTCGGTCAACGACGGCACGGTCACCGGCACGGTGCTCCTGCCGGGCGGCGAAGCCATCAGCGGCGCGACGGTGAAGCTCGCCGGCCCGGCCCTGGTCGCCGGTGAGCGAACGACCGCCACCGACGCCGCCGGGCGCTTCGTCTTCCTCAGCGTACCGCGCGGCACCTACAGCGTGACGGCCACCCTGGCCGGCTACCGCACCTTCTCGACCCGCGACGTCGTGCTCAATGCCGGCGACAAGGTCGACCTTACGGTCAAGCTGGAGCAGGGGGCGTACGAGGAAGAGATGGTCGTGCGCGGGGTGGCCCCGGTCGTCGACACCAAGTCGTCGACCATCGACACGACCTTCACCGCCGAGCTCCTCGACAAGCTGCCCACCGCCCGGAACGCGTTCTACGACCTGGCCCTGACCGCGCCGGGCATCGCCAGCGTCGGCTCCGACGAGTCGTGGCTGCCCAGTCCTTCCGCGTTCGGCAGCGCCTCGAACGAGAACATCTTCCTGGTCAACGGCGTCAACGCCACCAACCCGCGCGGCGCGCCGTGGGGCTCGCTGGTCAGCGTGAACTACAACACCGTCGAGGAGGTGAAGGTCCTCTCCCTCGGCTCGAAGGCGGAGTACGGCAGCTTCTCCGGCGCGGCCATCGACGTCATGACCAAGTCCGGAGGGAACACCTTCACCGGAGACGTGGCCGTCTACTCGATGATCGGCAACGCCGCCGACAACTACACCGACGACTTCGGGAACGACGACCTCTTCTTCGTCGATCCCGACGACGACCTCACCACCAGTCCCCAGGAGAGCCGCGAGATCAGCCTGTCCCTCGGCGGCCCGATCCTCAAGGACCGGCTCTGGTTCTACGGCGGCTACGCCCGGAACACGGCCAAGACCGACACGCCGCTGTTCGAGCCCCTGGCCACGTACTACGCCAATCTGTTCGACATCAAGCTCACCGGGGAGATCGGACCGTCGCACCGGGCCTGGCTCGCGTACCACAACGAGGACCTCGAGGCCGGCAACAACAGCTGGGGTCAGACCTGGGACGCGACCATGCGCTACGACCAGCCGCGCGAGAACGACACCCTGCAGTTTCAGTATCAGTGGGTGATGTCCGCGAGCGACCTGACCTCCTTCAAATACCTCGGCTTCAGGACCGAGGAGCATCCCAGCATCCCCGAGGAGACCGGGCATCCGGGCTACATCAACTGGTGGAAGTACACCGGCGGACAGAGCATCGGTCTGAACGGCGACTTCCCCTACGTCGAGGCCCAGAAGTCGAAGCGCCAGACCCTCCAGGCCGACTACACGCACTACGCCGCCGAGTTCCTCGGACAGCACGAGATGAAGTTCGGCGTGCAGTACACGCGCGCCAACGGCGACTGGCAGGGCGGCTACTTCCAGGGCTACGCCAACTTCGCCTATCCCTATCCCTACCAGATCGACTCCCTGGCCAAGGACTGGTGGTGGAACGGGCCGGAGTCCTGGCAGTGGGGCACGGACGAGAACCCGGTCGTGCCGTTCTACAACCTCAAGACCTTCCGCAATCCCTGGCTGACCGTGCGCCAGTCCGGATCAACGGGCGGATTCATCGACGACAGCTGGACGGTCAACAACCGCCTGACCGTCGACCTCGGCCTGCGCTACGACCGGATGACCGCCAAGTACGGCGAAGGCGCGGTCTACGAGATGCCCGACACGCCGGAGGAGATCAACAATCCCACGGTCCTCCGCACCCGCGAAGGGACCGATAACATCTACGACTTCAAGACCTGGTCGCCGCGTCTCGGGTTCGCCTTGACGCTCACCGAGGACCAGCGGACGGTGCTCCGGGCCCACGTCGGGAGGTACTACGCCCCGATGGGGGTGGAGAGCCTGCGCCGGCTTGGGCCGGACATGGAGCCATCGCTCACCGAGCACTGGCGCTACTTCCTGCCCCTGGGCCTGGTCGATCTCAATCACAACGGCAAGCTCGACTTCGACGAGATCCGGCCGGCCACGCGGCTCCTGCACGGCCGCACTCCAGACGTGCTGGTCTCCAGCGGCACCACCGATTCCACCTGGGCCCTGGAGGTGGCCGACGGCACGGGCAGCCCGTACACCGATCAGTTCCAGATCTCCCTGCAGCGCCAGATCGGCTCCGACATCGCCGTCGAGGCCGGGTACATCCTCAAGCAGACCAAGGACCTCATCGCCCTGAGGCCCTACAACACCGCCACCGGCGAGGACTGGGAGTGGGTGTCGCAGGACTTCACCACCTGGACGGGCTACAAGACCAAGGTCTGGGAGATCGCCCGCAAGGACTACAACGGCGACGGCAAGTTCGACGTCGACGACGCGAAGTTCATCCTCAGCAACACCGGCTATCGCGCCGTCAACGTCGAGGACTTCGCCGGCCAGGAGGCCGAGCGCATCTTCCACGGCCTGCAGCTCGTCCTCACCAAGCGCTACTCGCGGCGCTGGCAGGGCCTGGCGTCCGTCAACTGGAACCAGAGCGACGGCATTGCCCCGCGCACCGTCGATCAGAACTGGTACATCGACGGTCCGCTGGTCATGGACACGCCGTTCGGCAGCACCATGAACCACTTCCAGAACAACCTGGAGGGGCCGCTGCCGATGACCCCGGAGTGGATGGTCAAGATCTCCGGCAGCTACACCATGCCCGTGATCGAGACCGACTTCGGCCTGCGCTACCGTTTCGACTCCGGCCGGCCGTTCTTCCCGGTGCAGGAGCTGCCCACGTTTGCCTCCTGGATGTCCGACCTGCAGCCGGGCGTCCTCCTGGGGACGGGCTGGCACGGCTTCATGGTCGCCGACGATCCGAACAAGCCGGACTGGACTCCGTCGACCTCGATCGTCGACCTCTCCGTGTCCAAGCGCTTCAAGGTCGGCGCGTACGGCCTGAGCGTCTCCCTCGACGTGCTCAACGCCTTCAACGAGAACTCGCCGAACCGGGTCGGCTTCCACGAGAGCGACTACGGCCGCATCTACGGTCTGGTGCAGCCGCGTATCTTCCGGGCCGGCGTCAAGATCGGCTTCTGATCCGACTGTGTGACAATCGGAGGGCCCTCACGGGCCCTCCGATTTTTATG
>JBIOTX010000295.1:0-29499 GCA_044866315.1 Thermoanaerobaculia bacterium
GCGGCCGCCGCACTCCAGACTCCTGCTGGAAGACAAATGCTACTATCCCGCGTTGCGTCCGAATAACTTTCCAGCAGGAGCAGTCATGATCCCGGCCGTCCGATTCCTCGGCATCGCGCTCTTCGCAGCGCTTCTCTCTTTCCCTGCCCTCGCCGCCGATCCTTGGGACGGCGCGCCGCTTTCGGCGGATCCGAAGGCGCTCCTGGCCGCGGCCGAACAGGTACCCGCCGGCGAGGCGGACGTGGTCGTGCTCCTCGACGAGGCCACGCACACCTTCGACGAGAAGGGCCGCAGCGTCTCCGAGCAGCGCATGGTCTACCGCATCGTCGCCGAGTCCGCCATCGACACCTTCGGCTCGGTCAACGCGCCGTGGGCGCCGTGGTATCAGGAAAAGCCGGTCATCCAGGCGCGCGTGGTGACGAAGGACGGCACGGTCCACTCGCTGGACGGCAACGCCGTCATCGAGGCGCCGGCGCCGGAAGAGTCGCTGGACATCTTCAGCGACAACCGGGTCATCCGCGCGCCGCTGCCGGCGGTCGCGGTCGGCTCGGTGGTCGAGCAGCACATCACCTGGAAGTCGAAGGAGTCGCTCTACGACGCCGCTTCCAGCGACGTCTTCTTCTTTGGCGGCTTCCAGCCGACGCACCGCTCGCGCTTCATCGTCGACGCGCCGCTCTCGCTGCCGCTGCACTTCGTCAACCGCTCCACGATCCAGCCGCGCAAGGAAGAGAAGGACGGCCGCCAGCGCGTGGTCTTCGAAGGCGGTCCGCACCCGGCGAAGGACGACCTGGAGTGGAACCTCCCCTTCGACGTGGCGCCGCTGCCGTGGGTCGGCGTGTCGACAGCCAGCTCGTGGCAGGACCTGGCGAAGCGCTACACGGAAATCGTGGACAAGCAGATCGCGTCTTCGCCGGAACTGGAGAAGCAGCTGCGCGAGGCGATCGGCGACGCGAAGGAGCGTCGTGAGGTCATCGCCAAGGCCCTGGCCTGGATCCAGAAGCGCGTCCGCTACGCCGGCGTCGAGGTCGGCGAGTCGTCGGTCGTCCCCCGCCCGCCGCAGACCGTGCTCTCGAACCGCTACGGCGACTGCAAGGACAAGGCGACCCTGCTCGTGGCCCTGCTCCGCCTGGCCGGACTCGACGCCCACGTGGCCCTGCTCCGCGCCGGCGAGGACTTCGACGTGCCCTCCGACCTCCCCGGTCTGGGCATGTTCAACCACGCCATCGTCGTCGTCGACGGCGAGACGCCGCTCTGGGTCGATCCGACCGACGAGTACGCGCGCGCCGGCGAGCTGCCGCTGATGGATCAGGGACGCCTCGCGCTGATCGCGCGTCCGGCAACGACGGCACTCGTCGCCACGCCGGTGTCCGAGTCGACGGCGAACCGGGTCACCGAGACGCGCACGTTCGTCATCCCCGAGGAGGGGAAGGCCACGCTCACCGAGATCACCGAAGGCACGGGCGCGGACGACTCCTCGCTCCGCCGCTACTGGGTCTCCAACGACCGCAAGCGCTATCGCGAGTCGATGGAGGAGTACGTCAAGCGGTACTACGCCGCGAAGGCGCTGTCGAAGCTCGAGGCCAGCGACGCGCACGACCTGACCAAGCCGTTTCGCATCGAGATTGCGGCCACAGAGGCCGGGCGCGGCGTGGCCATCGACGGCGAGGCGGCCGTGGCCATCTTCCCCACCGGCCTGCTCGAGTCCGTGCCCTGGGCCCTGCGCGACGTCGAGGACGAGAACGACACGGCCGAGCAGAAGGCCCGGAAGCAGCGCAAGAACGACTTCGTCTTCACCCGGCCGATGGTGCGCGAGTGGAAGTACCGCATCGTCCCGCCGGCCGGATTCGTGCCGCGTACGCTGCCGGCGAACGAGACCACGAAGATCGGCACGATGTCTCTCACAAGAGAATTCACCGCCGACGCCGACGGCACCGTCAACGCCACGCTCCGCTTCGACACCGGCAAGCGGCGCCTCACGCCGGCCGAGGTCATGGAGACCCGGAAAGCGTTCAAGGAAGCCTCGAACGCAAATCCGATCATGGTCGGCTTCGACCAGCGCGGGCAGCTGGAGCTGACCAAGGGCAACATCGCCGGCGCGCTGGCCGAGTTCCGCAAGCTCGCCGCGGCGCATGCGAAGGAAGGGCGCCATCAGGTCGAGATCGCCAAGGCGCTCCTCGCCGGCGGCATGGGCGACGCAGCGCGCGAGCAGATCAAGAAGGCCATCGTCCTCGAGCCGAAATACGCCCGCGCTCACCGCATGCAGGGGATCATCCTCCAGCACGATCTCTTCGGGCGCCCGTACCGCAAGGGAGCCGACCTCGCGGGTGCGGTGGCGGCGTACCGCAAGGCCAAGGAGCTCGATCCGAAGGACGAGTCCATCCGCGCCGAGCTGGCGAAGCTCCTCGAGTACGGCGAGGACGGATTGCTCTTCGGCCGCAACGCCAACCTGGCCGCGGCCATCGACGAGTACCGCTCGCTGATCAAGGAGCTCGACGACAAGTCGTACGAGCCGGAGCTGTTTCTCGCCCTCGCCCGCGCCAGGCGCTGGGACGAGCTGCGCGAGGCCATCGCCAACGCCGACAACGCGGCCCAGAAGAGTCTCTGGACCGTCGTCGCCGCCGGCGCGACCTCCGGATCGCAGGACGCCATCCGCGCCGCCGCGGCGGGCGATCAGTCACAGCGCAAGGAGCTGCTACGCAACGCCGCCACGGTGCTGCTGACCATGCGCATGTACGAACGGGCGGCGGACCTCTTCGAGGAGGCCATGCAGGGCGCGCCGACGGCCGAGGCGCGGCAACAGGTGGAGGGGCTGCGAAAAGCGAAGCGGATCGAGGAAGTGTCGTTGCCGGCGGACGATCCGAAGTCGGTGGTGCGCAAGCTCGCTGCCGACGCGCTGATGTTCGAGCTCAACGCCGACACGGCAAAGAAGTTCTACGCCGCGGACGAAGTGGAGTTCTTCGGCAGCGACTCCCAGCAGGCGGAGTGGCGGACCATGCACTACGGGCTGCTCTCGATCGCCCGCCAGCAGGGTCTCCCTCTCGAGTTCTACGCCGACGTCGGCCTCGGCAGCGTGCAGATGGCCCAGGAAGGCGACGACGAGACCGGCTACCGCATCCGCATGCGCGCGCCCGCCGCGCGCGGCGGCAACAGCGAGGAGATGCTCTTCGTCATCAAGGAGAAGGGCGAGTACCGCATCAGCGGCTCGCGCAAATCGCCCGGCCTCATCGGCTTCAGCGTGCTGCGCCTGCTCGACGCCGGGAAGAACGAGGCCGCGCGGCAGTGGCTGAACTGGACGCGCGAGGAGTTCTCTGCGGGCGGCGACGACCCCCTGGCCGGCACGCCGTTCGCGCGCTACTGGCCGAAAGCGAAGCAGTCCGCCACGCCGGAGGAGATGCGCGTGGCCGCGGCCATGCTCATGCCGTCCAAGGAGCTCGGCGCGCGCGCCGTGGCCACCCTTGGGGCCGCGCGGGAGAAGGTCACCAGCGACCAGCATCGTCTGGCCATCGACCACGCCCTGGCCATCACCCACATGATCCTCGAGAACTCCGCGGCGGGGATCCCCATCGCCGAGCGGCTCCTGGCTGCCGTGCCCGAGTCCGCGGTCGCGTTCAACCTCCTCGTCGGCGCCCTCACCCGCGCGGAGCGTAACGACGACATCACGAAGATCGCCAACGAGCGCCTGGCCCGGATGCCCAAGGACCCCGACGCCCTGCGCGCCCTCGCCGGCGCGGCCATGAACGCCGGCGACTACGCCTCCTGCGACAAGTACTACCGCCAGGTCGTCGACGACCTCCGCCCCAACGCCGGCGACTACAACAACATCGCCTGGAACGCGCTCCTCTCCGGACTCAATCTCGACCGCGCCCTCGAAGACGCCCGCCAGGCCATGCAGCTCCCCGGCGCCAACGCCGCCCTGCTGCATACCCTCGCGTCCCTGTACGCCGAGACCGGTAAGAGCCTCGAGGCCCGCGAGGCCCTGTTCCAGAGCATGGACGACGCCGGCCGCGAGGAGCCCGCCCCCCACGACTGGTACGTCCTCGGCCGCATCGCCGAGAACTACGGCGCCACCGACGCCGCCCTCGCGGCATACAAGCGGGTGGAGAAGCCGAAGACGGGGCTGGCGTCGTCGACGTACGTGCTCGCGGAGCGGAGGGTGAAGGCTTTAGGAGTGCGGCAGCGCTAGCTGCCGCTCTGGAATCCCAGAGCGGTGGCTGCGCCACCGCACTCCCCTCACGGCTCCACCCACCCCGCGAACGTCATCTGCCCGTTCTCGATCTTGATCATGGCCACGGGCTTGATCGGGTTGCGGTCCGGGCCCATGGTGATCGTGCCGGAGACGCCCTGGTAGTCCTTCGTGGCGGCGATCTGGTCGCGGATGGCGGCGCGGTCGAGGGAGTTGGCGCGGCGGACGGCGTTGGCGAAGATCTGCAGCGAGTCGTAGCCCAGCGCGGCGTTGGCTTCGGGGTTCTTGCCGTGGCGCTCGCGGATCTTTCTCACGAAGTCCTGCACCAGGGGGCGGGGGTCGCCGACGAAGTAGTGGTCGGAAAAGTACGAGCCGTCGATGGACTTGCCGCCGATCTCGATGACCACCGGGGAGTCCCAGCCGTCGCCGCCGACGAGGGGCACGTCGAGCCCCAAGTCGCGGGCCTGGATGGCGATCTGCCCGACCTCGGTGTAGAAGCCGGGGATGAAGAGCACCTTCGGCGAGAGGGACCGGAGCGTCGTCAGCTGGGGGCGGAACTCGGTGTCGCCGCCGGAGTAGCTCTGCTCGCCGAGGATCTTGCCGCCGAGGGCGGTGAACTCCTTGCGGAAGAACTCGGCGAGGCCGACCGAGTAGTCGTTCTTCTTGTCCAGGAGGATCGCGGCCGTGTCGGCCTTCAGGTTGTTTTTGACGAATGTCGCCAGGGCCTTTCCCTGCCCCGGGTCGGTGAAGCAGACCCGGAAGATGTAGTCGCCCTTCTGGGTGACCTGCGGGTTGGTCGAGGACGGTGAGATCATCGGCACCTTGCTGGCCTGGCAGATCGGCGCCGCGGCCAGCGACTGGTTCGAGGAGTTCTCGCCGATCACGGCCACGACGTCGTCGCGGGTGATGAGCTTGGTGACCACGGACGCGGCCTCGACGGCCTTGCCCTGGTCGTCCTCGATGATCAGGCGGATCTTGCGCCCGAGGAGGCCGCCGGAGGCGTTGATCTCCTCGGCGGCGAGCTTGACACCCTGCACGGTGGCGTTGCCGAAGGCGGCCTGGTCGCCGGTCAGCGCGCCGTAGACTCCGACTGGAATATCCCCAACTGCCTCTGTGGTTTGGGCTTCGCGGTCGGGGCGGCAGGCTGTTGCCGACAAGGCGATGGCGAGCAGGATGAATGCTGTTCTTCTCACGAGCCCGAGTTTACCCCCACGCCCATCTGAAAGGACGCACATGCAGGCGAACGACATCCGCAAGGGAATGGTCATCTTGTTCGAGGGTGACCTGTGCAAGGTCATGGACTTCCGTCATCACACTCCGGGGAACCTCCGGGCCATGGTCCAGGCCAAGCTCCGCAACCTGCGGACGGGCAATCAGTTCGAGCACCGCTTCCGCTCGAACGACGACATCGAGCAGGCCTTCATCAGCCAGCATGAGATGGAGTACATGTACTCCGACGGCCACGCCCATCACTTCATGAACACGGAGAACTTCGAGCAGGTCGAGATCAGCGACGAGGATCTCGGCGAGGCCGCGGCCTGGCTCGAGCCGGGGGTGAAGCTGCAGGTGCAGTTCCACGAGCACAAACCGATCGGCGTGGAGCTGCCGAAGACGATGAAGGTGCGCATCAAGGAGACCCAGCCGATGGTCAAGGGCGCGACCCAGTCGTCGTCCTACAAGCCGGCCACCCTGGAGAACGGCGTGGTCGTGCAGGTTCCGCCCTTCGTCACCGAGGGCGAGGAGATCATCGTCGACCCGGTCGACAATCGCTACATCGAGCGCGCGCGCTGACGCTCGTGCTGTCCGCAGGCGAAGACCTCGCGGATGAAGACGTCGATGTCGAACGGCTTGCGCAGGAGCAGGCGCACCGAGCGGCGGTCGAACGCGCGCAGGGTGTGCTCGGAGACCGCGGTCACGACGATGACCCGCTCCAGGAGCTCCGGCGAGCGTTTCTGGAGCGCCTCGATGACGTCGAAGCCGTTCATGCGCGGCAGCATCAGGTCGAGCACGATGGCGTCATAGTCGTGGATGTCGAGCGACCGGAGGGCGTCTTCTCCGTCGCCGGCGCAGTCCACCGCCACCCCGCGGCGGATCAGCAGCGTTCGCATGAGGGTCTGGATGGCGACGTCGTCGTCGACGATCAGGACACGCAACGCATCGACGTGTGCCTCCCGCGGCACTTCGGCCAGGTTGGTCATGGACGTGAGATGTCCATGTTACGCCTAAAAATAAAAATGGGGTGCGGATTTTTGCGGCCAGCGTAAAAGAAACGTCAGCAGCTAAACTGCATGTTCTTGGCATCCGTCCACTATCTCTGCCCGACCTGCGAGTCCCGCCTGGCCCGCGACGCCGGTGAGCCCTCCCGCCCCTGCGAAGAGTGCGGCGCGCCGACCCCGGTCACGGCGCCGCCGGAGGGGGCGATCATCGACCGCTGCGCCGCCTGCGGCCACGGCGAGCTCTACTTTCAGAAGGACTTCAACCGCACCACCGGCGTGGCCCTGGTGGTGGTCGGGGCGATCTTCGTGCCCTGGACCTGGGGTCTCTCCCTCCTCGGCGTGACCATTCTCGACTACATCGTCTGGCGGCTGGTCAAGGACGTCATCGTCTGCTACCGCTGCCAGGCCGTGCACCGCGGCTATCCGGCCAATCCGGCGCTGAAGCCGTTCGACCTGGCCACGCACGACCGGCACGTGTACGGCGCCGCGCCTCCCGGGGCGGAAGAGCACTAGCCCGCCGCAACCGCGCGCAGGGACGCCCTGTCCAAAGCCGTATGAACGAGCAATACGGCTTCATCCTCGGCAGCCAGATCGTCGGTTTTCTGTTCGTCGCCGGCGCGGGGATCTTCATCCTCCTCCTGAAGATGATCAACACCCGCCGCTACCAGATCAAGCTCGACTTCATCCACAAGGAGCGACTGATCGCCATGGAAAAAGGAGTGCCCGCCCCCGAGGTTCCGGACTACGACAACGGCTCCCGCACACCGCAGCCCAGCGCCCTCCTTTCCTATCTGCAGGTGAATCCGCGCTGGCCCCTCGGCCTGGGGATCCTCCTGGTGATGGGCGGCATGGGCACGCTCGTGGCGATGCTGCTCTCCGGCGACCCCTATCACCGGCAGGTCTGGTCGTTCGGCCTCATTCCCGTCTTCCTCGGCGTCGGCCTCTGGCTTCACTATCTGGTGATGAAGCCGCGCAATGGATGATGAGGCGCTCGTCGCCGGCTACCTCGCCTCGCAGGACGAGACCCTCTTCCGCACCCTGGTGGAGCGGTACCAGGACAAGGTGTTCCGCCTGGTCTGCTCCATCATCGGCCCGTTCCGCGATCTCGACGCGGAGGAGATCGCCCAGGACGTCTTCCTGCGCGTGCACGGCAGGCTGGCCCAGTTCCGCGGCGGCGCGAGGTTCGGAACGTGGCTGTACCGCGTCGCCTACAGCGTGGCCATCAACCGCAGCAAGGTCGCGCGGATGCGCCTGCCGCACGTGGACGTCGAGTCCTTGCGCGACCTGGCGTCCGCGGACGATCCCTTTCGCAATCTCGCCGCGGGGGAGCGCGACGCGCTCGTCGCCGCCGCGGTCGAGTCGCTGCCGGACGTGTACCGCACCGTGGTCAACCTCCACTACTGGCACGACGCGCCGCTGGAGGAGATCGCGGAGCTCCTCGGCGCCCCGGTCGGCACGGTCAAGTCGTACCTCTTTCGGGCGCGCGAGCGCCTCAGCCGCATCCTGGAGAATCCCCGATGAATGCCGATGACGTCCGCGACGCGCTGCGCCGCCAGCCGCGCCCTGAGCTCAGCCCGTTCTTCGCCGCGCGGGTGACGAGCCGCGCCACGGCGCGCGAGCACGAGCGGAAGCGCGTGCCGAAGCTGCTCGTCGTGTACTGGGTGTTGTTCGCGATCTTCGCGGCGTCGCTGCTGCTGCAGACGCCGATCGGCGTACTGCTGGCGATCGTGGCCCTTTGGAGTGCGGCAGCAGCGCTGCCGCTTCGCCGCACTCCGAATTAGAGCCTGGCCTCCGTTGCGGCATCGAACAGGTGGAGCATGTCCAGCTCGAGCTGCAGCTCCGTGGTCTGCCCCATCTGGGGCATGTTGTGCGAGTCGAAGGCGGCGACGAGGAGGTCGGGGCCGATGCGGGCATGGACGATGGCCTCGTGGCCGAGGGGCTCGACGAGGTCCACCGTGGCGGTCACGCGGGCGGTGGCGGCGCGCGGCGTCACGTTGCCGGCGAGGATGTTCTCCGGGCGGATGCCGACGCGGAGCTTCTGGCCGTCGCTCACCCGCGCGCCCTCGGGCACGGGAATGGCGAACTGCGCCGCCTCGAGCTTCCCGTCGCGCACCGTGGCGTCGAAGAAGTTCATCGGCGGCGTGCCGATGAACTGGGCCACGAAGACGTTCGCGGGCTTGTCGTAGACCTCCAGCGGCGTGCCGACCTGCTGGATCTTGCCCGCGTTCATCACCGCCAAGCGGTGGCCCATGGTCATGGCCTCGACCTGGTCGTGAGTGACGTAGACGCAGGTCGTGCCGAGGCGCTGCTGGAGCTTGGTGATCTCGGCGCGGGTCTGCACGCGCAGCTTGGCGTCGAGGTTCGAGAGCGGCTCGTCGAAGAGGAACACCTTCGGATTGCGGACGATGGCCCGGGCCACGGCCACGCGCTGGCGCTGGCCGCCGGAAAGCTGCTTCGGCTTGCGGTCGAGGAGCTGCTTGATGTCGAGGGTATCCGCGGCGTCGACCACGGCGCGCTCCATCTGCTCGCGCGGGGTCTTGCGGATCTTCAGGCCGAACTCGATGTTCTCGCGCACGGTCATGTGCGGGTAGAGGGCGTAGCTCTGGAAGACCATGGCCACGTCGCGGTCCTTCGGCTGGAGGTCGTTGACCACCCGGTCGCCGATGTAGACCTCGCCGTCGGAGATCTCCTCCAGACCGGCGATCATGCGCAGCGCAGTCGACTTGCCGCAGCCGGACGGTCCGACCAGGACCATGAACTCGTGATCGCGGATGTCCAGGTTCAGCCCCTCGATCACGCTCACCGGGCCGTATCGCTTCGCGACGTTCTCGAATCTCACTCCCGCCATGCGGTGGTCCTCACCTGGTGATTCTACAAGGGCATCCTCGCCAGCGCGGACAACCAGCCGCCGAGGACCTCGCCGATGACCACCGCCACGACGTCGACGTAGAGGATCCCCGTCGCGGCCATGGTGGAACGGATGCGCACCGTCCCCCACACCATCGGATAGAGCGCGAGCGGCCCGAGGAGCCCCCACCCGGCGCGCATCCAGAAGAAGATGTCTTTGAGAATCGGCGGCGGCCAGGCTACGACGATTACGGTCACGACGAGGAGAACCTTCGCGATCGCCGCCACGAGCGTGGCGATGGTCAGGCGCTTGAGCGGATCGATGGCCATCCCGCGCACGACCAGATACCAGTGCCCGAGGAGCATGGCCAGATTCACGCTCCCGAGGAGGGCGATCGAGCCGAGCGCGCCGGCGATGCTCCAGCCGAGGTGCGCCGGACGCACCGCCGCGTGATAGGCCATCACCGCCGCGACGACGAACGCCCCGCCGAGCAGCAGCGCCGAGGCCCGGAAGATCAGGCGCTTCGGATAGCGGAGGACGAGGTAGACGAGCAGCGTCAGCGCCGCCACGACGGCATCCGCGACCGCGAGATCGCGCCGCCCCGCCATCACGTGCGCCACGAGTGCGGAGAGCGCGAGCACACCGCAGGTGATCAGGATGAGCCGGTAGAACTTCACCCCGGCGTTGCGGCGCCCGACCAGAGGGAGGAAGAGATAGAGACCGGCGGCGGTGTCGATCAGGAAGAGGGCGAGCAGCATGCGACGGCGCGCATGCTATCGCAGCACTTCGACCACCTTCACCCGCTCTCCCTCCACCCGCCCGCGGAAGATCACGTGCTGCGCTTCGCGTCCGAGGAGCTTGTCGGGGTTGTCGACGACGAGCACGCGGTCGGTGTCATCCTCGACGATCACCATCGGCTGCGGCGTCCACTCCGGATGGCCGACGTGCGCGCCGCCTTTCATGCACTTGACGACGCATTCCGGGTTCTTGCCGCCGACGTGGGCCTTGCCGCAGGAGGCGTCGCTGACCCAGCCGGAGATCGTATTCACCCGCGGCGCCGGGGAAGTGCCGGCACAGGAGAGCACGAGGAGAAAAGCGCAGGCGAGGGCAGCAATGCGCATGGGAGGCCTCTCCGTTGTCAGTTGTCGAGTCTCAGTTTCGGCCTTTTCTCCCGGATCGTAAAGTCCAGCCGCAGTTCCGTCAGCTCGCCCAAGAGATCGGCCGCGGTCTGCGTCCGCTGGTAGATGCTCTTCCTGAGGGTCCGCTCGATGATGCCGTGCAGGCCGTAGGGAACCGACGGCGGGAGCGGCTCCGGCTCGGCCTCGACGATGGCGGCGAGGAGGTCGAGCACCGTCGCGCCGTCGAAGGGCGGGCGGCCGGCCAGCATCTCGTAGAGCACGATGCCGAGACTGAAGATGTCCGAGCGGGTGTCGATCACCGGCTCGCCGCGCACCTGCTCGGGTGAGAGGTAGTGCAGCGTGCCGACCACCGGACGGCGCAGCGGATCGGTGCCGTCCCCTCCCCCGCCCGCGAGCGTGGCCACGCCGAAGTCGAGCACCTTCACCCCGCGGTCGCGGCGGAGCATGATGTTCTCCGGCTTGACGTCGCGGTGGACGACCCAGGCCTCGTGCGCGGCGACCAGCGCCCCCGCCACGCCGATGGCCACGTCCAGCACCTCGGTCACGCTCATCGGCCCGCGCTGCATGCGCTGGCGAAGGCTCTCGCCTTCCACGTACTCGCTGGCGATGAAGTGGATGTCGTTCTCGTGGCCGACGTCGAGGACGGTGACGATGTTCGGGTGGTTCAGCATGGAGGCGAAGCGCACCTCGCGCTCGAAGTGGCGGACCTGGCGCTCGTCGGCGTTGGTCTTCCGCAGGACCTTCAATGCGACTTTTCGCCGCATCACGGTGTCCTCGGCGAGGTAGACCTCTCCCGATCCTCCGCCGCCGAGGTGTTGCAGCACACGATAACGGCCGACACGGAGAACGTTCACGCCGTACCTTCCTCTTTCTGCTGTTGTTGCGGGTCCCGCAAAGTCTCATTCAACCGGCATGCCGACCTCGGCACGAGGTGTGAAAAATCCACCGGTGATGAAAGACAGCTGGACAAGTGTGACCGATCTCCCGACGCCATACCACTCCGACGGCCGCGATTTCCGCGTATCCGTGGAAGGGGTCGAGCGTCCGGACGGCACGTGGGCAGGACGTGTCGCTTTCCGAGGCGGCGCGGTGGTCAAGTTCACGGACCAGGAGACGAGCCAGCCGAACCGCGAGGCGCTCGCCTACTGGGCCACGGGACTGGAGCCGGTGTACCTCGAAGGCGCATTCGCGCGCGCGAAGCCTTAGCGAACCACTTCGCTTGCCCGCACCAACCGAAAGCCGCGCGCTTTCAACTCCGGGAGCTCCTCGGCGAGCACGCGCATCGTGACCGGATAGGGATGACCGATCCCGATGGCCACGCCGTGCTCGTCGGCGGCCTTCGCCAGCGACGCGAGCTGTCTGCGCACGAAGCCCTCGGTGGCCTCGTCGTCGAGGAAGACGTTGCGCGTGGCGGTGCGGACGTTCATCTCCCGCGCGACCGAGGCGGCCACGGACCGACCGGTGGTGCGCGAGTCGATGAAGTACATGCCGTCGGGCAGCGCGCCGATGACGCCGCTCATGACCCGGCGGTCGGTGGTGGCCCGGGAGCCCATGTGGTTGTTCACGCCGCGGGCGTGGGGGATGGCGCCGATGTTCTCGCGGGTGACGCGGGCGATCTCCTGGTCGGACATGGAGGTGAGGATGGCGTTGCGGCCCGGCGCCTCGCTGCCCTGCGGCTCCATCGGCAGATGACAGAGGATCTCGTAGCCGCGCGCGTTCAACCGCTTCGCGGTCTCCTCCGCGCGCGTGCCGTTCGGGAGGATGGAGCAGTTGACGTTCGGATCGAGCGACATCACCCGCTCCAGCGGCTGCCCGTCGAACCCGAGGTCGTCGATGATGAGGACGATCCGCCCGCGGGACGGCTTCTTCCGGGCCGTGACTCTCGGGAGCGGCGCCTCACGCGGGGGCGTAGCCCGCGCCTCGGAACGTGGAGCGGCGCCTGCCCTGAGCGAAGCCGAAGGGGGCTTCAGCCCGCCCGATTCTCGGCCGGCGTCCGGAAGCATCATCCACAAAACGAAGATGGCCAGCCCCGCGACGGGGATGGCCATCAGAATCGCAATCGTGCGGAATGAGCCCTGCGCTCCGTCCTCCCGGCCTCGCATGCGCGGACCGATTGTAGCGCGTCTTTACGCCGCCTTCTTCTCCGCGACCGCGCGCTTCGGCGCGCCGAAGAGCTGCAGGGCCTTGTCGAGGATCAGGTCCTCGCGGTCCTTCTGCTCCCGGTGGGCCCTCCGCTCCTCGGGGGTCTGCAGGGCCTGGGCGGTCAGGTCGACGGTCACGTCCGGCTTGACACCGGTGTCGCCGATGATCTTGAGGTCGGGCGTGGTGTAGTGGCCGATGGTCATCTGCACGCCGCCGCCGCTGGGGAGGGCGATCCACTTCTGCACGATGGCCTTGCCGTACGTCGTCACGCCGACCAGCTTGCCGCGGTTGTTGCCGCGGATGGCGCCGGCGAAGACTTCCGCGCCGGACGCGCTGGACATGTCGGCCAGGACCTGGATCTCGCCGTCGTAGGACGTGTTCCGGTCCGCCTGCCAGCGCTTCGGCTCGATCTTCCGTCCCTCGATCGAGGTGATCAGACCGCTGGTGAGCAGGTCGTCCGCCGCGGCGATGGCTTCCTCGACCGAGCCGCCGGCGTTGCCGCGGACGTCGACGATCAGCTTGCGCACGCCGCGCTTGCGGGCGTCTTCGAGCGCGGCGCGGAACTCGGCCGCGGTGCCCTTCTCGAAGTACGGGACCTTGATGTAGGCGACGCCGGAGACGGTGTCGGTGTGCAGCTTCAGGGGATGGAACGGGGCCTGCTGCAGGGTGATGGTGTCGCGGTGGGTCTCCCCGCCGCGGAGGATCTGCAGTTTCACCGGCCGGGTGGCGCGGAGGGCGTTGCGGATCTGCCAGAGGGCCAGGTTCGTGGTGGTCTTGCCGTCGATCTTCTCGATGAAGTCGCCGCGCTCGATCCCGGCCTTGTACGCCGGCGAGCCTTCGACGGCGGAGATCACGTAGGCGTAGCCGAAGCGCTTGGTGACCACGAGCCCGACGCCGTTGTCCTCGGTGTCGCCCGGCTCCTTGTAGGCGGCCATCTGCGAGGGCGGCACGTAGTAGCTGAACTCGTCGATGGCGTCGGTGACGCCGGAGAAGGCGCCTTCCATCAGCTGGTCGGACGAGACCGGCTCGACGTAGTTGCTTCGCACGAGATCGAAGACCTCGGAGAAGATGCTGAGATAGCGGTAGACGTTGCTCTTCTGGGTCGCCTGCCCGAACAGGGCGCCGGTCAGCAGCGTCACCATCAGAACCACGGAGAGAGCGAGAAATACGATTTTCTTTTTCGTCATCGAACTGCTGCTTTCCTCAGCGCAACCAGACTCTCGGATCTTCCGGTCGATTGTCCCGGCGCATCTCGAAGTAGAGATAGCCGGTCGTTGCGTCCTCGCTTTCGCCCACCCCTGCAATCGGCTGGCCGGTCGCGATGCGATCTCCGGTCGCGACCAGCGGCGCCTTGAGGTTGCCGTACAGCGAGAACACGCGATTTCCGTGGTCGAGAATGATCAAGTTGCCGTATCCCTTGAACCACTGCGAAAAAAGAACTGTTCCCTGGAACACGGCGCGTACCGGGGTGCCCGGAACTGCTTCGATTTTCAGGCCGTTATTGATGGTGAAGGTTGCAAACTTCGGGTTACGTTGACGCCCGAACTCCTCGATCACCTTCCCGTCGATCGGCCAGGCCAGGGCGCCCTGGAAGCTGCGGACGTCGAGGTCGGGGGCCAGTCCCCGCTTCTGTTGGGACAGGACGTCGACCAGACGCTGGAGGCGCCGGGCCTTCTCCTCGAGCGTCGCCAGCTGCTGGGCGGCGCCGCTTTCCTCCGAGCGCAGCCGGGCCACGACGACCTGCTGGCGGCGATAGGCGAGCGCGACGGCGTGGCGCCGGGCCTCGACTTGGGCGCGCGTCTGCTGCAGCGTCTTCTGCCGCTCGGCGAGCTGCGTCCGCCGCCCGGCGAGCTCGCGCTGCGTGGCCTGGAATCGCGTGACGAGCCGCGAGTCGCGCGAGACCAGGTAGCTGAGCATGGACATGGCCTCGATCGGATTGCGGCCGCCTTCGAGCGACAGAAGGATGCGCAGGTAGCTGAGGCCGCCGAGGCGGTAGAGGGCGACCAGGCGCTTGCGCAGCTCGTCCTTCTGCCGGGCGATGGCCGGAACGAGCATCGCAATCTGGGCCTCGACCACGCGCTGCTCTTCGAGGAGGCGCTGTTCCTCCGTCGCCGCCAGCTCCAGCTCACTGGTGCGGAGATCGAGCTCCACACGCACCTCCTCGAGCTCGCGCGCGGCGGACCGGGCGTCCTTGCGGACGTTCTCCAGCCGCGTGCGGAGACGGCTGATGTCGCTGCGGATGCGATCGAGGTCGCTGCGCTGCGCGTGCGCCGAGGTCACCAGCAGGGCGACCAGCAGCACCAGCAGCGTGGCTTTAGATCGATTGCAACGCACGCTTGGCCGCCTGCTGCTGCGCTTCTTTCTTCGACGAGCCCTCGCCGCGCGCGGTGAGCCCGCCGAGCTTCACCTCGACCACGAAGGTCTTGTCGTGATCGGGCCCCACTTCGTCGACGACGCTGTACTCGGGGAGCTGCAGTCCCCTCCCCTGCGCCACCTCCTGCAGCGCGGTCTTGTAGTCGTGGAAGAGGAGGTCTTCCTGGTCGATGGCCCGGATGTCATCGGCGAACGTGCGCTCGATGAGCTGGCGCGCGGGGTCGATGCCGCCGTCGAGATAGATCGCGGCGATGACGGCCTCGAAGAGGTTCGCCAGCAGCGAGTCCTTCTTGCGCCCGCCGGTCTTCTCCTCGCCGACGCCGAGGAGGATGACCTCGCCCATGCCGAACTGGCGGGCCTTGCGGGCCAGGCTCGGCGCGCTGACGAGATAGGCCTTCATCTTCGAGAGCGCGCCCTCGTCGAGGGCGGGGAAGTGGGCGAAGAGGAGATCGCCGATGACGAACCCGAGGACGGAGTCGCCGAGGAACTCGAAGGTCTCGTTGTGGCGGACGTCGAGGTCCTTGGCCTCGTGGGAGTACGACTTGTGGGTCAGGGCGCGGCGCAGCAGTTCGCGACGCTGGAAGGTGTAGCCGATGCGCTGCTCGAACTCGGAGACGCCGTTCTGCACTCGTACGGAAGTATAAACGCCGCTATCATGCGCGCCACGTGGCCCGGAAGTCCAAACGAGTCGCGCCGCCCGCGCCCCAGCGCCACGCGCCGTCGTGGATCGCTCCCTTGGCCGTCTTCGGCACGGCCCTTCTCCTCCGGCTGATCGCCGCCGCCCAGCTCCGCGACCTCCCCCTGTTCCGCACGCCGCAGCTCGACTCGCGCGAGTATCTCGACTGGGCGCGCGTCGTCGCCGCGGGCGACTTCACCTGGCCCGCCGCCCTCCCCCACGGCCCGGGCTACCCGTTCTTCCTCTCCGCGCTGTTGCGTTTCTTCGGCCCCGACTCCCTCGGCGCCGTGCGCACCGTGCAGGCGCTGATCGGCGCGGGCTCGGCGCTGCTCGTGTTCCTCCTCGCCCGCCGCTTCTTCGGCGCGGCTGCGGGACTGGCCGCGGGCCTGCTCATCGCCGCCTACGCGCCGCTCATCTCTATCGACGTCTCCATCCTCGGCGAGGGCCTGCTGATCGCGCTGCTCCTGGCCAGCGTGTGGCTCGCGTTGCGCGAAACGCGCCTCTCCGCCGCTCTCGCCGGACTGGCCCTCGGATGCGCCGCGATCGTCCGTCCGACCGCGCTGGTGATCGCGCTCGTCGTCGGATGGATCCTCGTGCGCCGCCGCGACTGGATCGCCGTCGCCACGGCCGCCGGCGTGCTGCTGATCCCCATTCTGCCGGTGACCATCGCCAACTACCGCGCCAACCAGAAGCTCATTCCGATTCAGGCTCACGGGGGTCTCAACTTCTATCAGGGCAACTCCCCGAGCGGCAGCGGCACACCCAGCGTGCGCCCCGGCGGGCCGTGGAACCGCTTCAAGTACGAGGCCCGCCGCGCGGGGGCGAAAGACTCCGACGCCTACTTCATGAACAAGGCCCGCACCGAGATCCGCAGCGCGCCGTTGCGCTACGCCGCGCTGCTGGCGAAGAAGGCCGCGCGGGTCGTGCAGTCCGACGAGATCCGCGACAGCCATAGCTTCTACTTCTTCGCCGATCACTCGTCAGTATTGAAGGTCGGCGTCCGCTTCGCGGTGCTCTTCCCGCTCTTCGTGTACGGCGTCTTCGTCTCCAGGCGGCGCGGGTTGCCGCTTCTGGCCTGCGTCGCGCTCTTCGCCCTGACGCTGGTCGCGCTGATGATCGGCAGCCGCTATCGCATGCCGATGATCCCGTTCATGGCGCCGTTCGCGGGTCTAGCGATTATCGAGCTCCTACAGACGCGTGACCGTCGCCGCCTCGCGATCGCGGCGGCCATCTTCGTCGTTGCCGTTGTGGCCTCGCACGTCCTCCCCCACCCCGAGAGCCACCAGTTCGCCGAGGAGTGGGACCTCACCGGCAGCGCGCTGCTGCGCGAGCAGGACCTCGGCGGCGCTGCCGCCGCGTTCGAGAACGCCTTGCGCGAGGATCCCACCCGCGCCCACGCCTGGGCGGGCCGCGGAGCGGTCGAGCTGGCGTCGCGCGATCTCCGCTCGGCGAAAACGTCCCTCGAGCGCGCCATCGCCCTCGACCCTTACGAGGCGTTCGCCCACAGCCAGCTCTCGGCCGTGCACGAACAGATGGGCGACCTGGCCGCCGCCGCCGAATCCGCGCGCGTCGCCTTCGACGCCGACCCCGAAGTCATCCTCGGCGGCTCGCGCTACGCCGAGCTCCTGGTGCGCCAGCAGCGCATCGCCGAGGCCGCGCAGGTGTACGAGCGCATCCTGGCGACGCTCGCCGGCGGCACCGTCGTCGTCGCCCCCGACCAGCTCGCCTCCTTCCACCTCCGCCACGCCGAGCTCCTCGGCGCCCTGGGCCGCCCCGCCGACGGCGTCCGCGCCGCGCGCAAGGCCACCGAGGTCGAGCCGTCGAACGGGCGGGCGTGGGTGCTGCTCGCGCTCCTCGCAGCCGACGCGGGCGATCTCACTACAGCGCGAAGCGCGCTGGGACGTGCGGAGATGCTGTTGCCAGCCGGCGCGCAGGAGCTGCAGATCGCGCGGGGGCGGGTGGGATCAGAGCCCTAGGTTCACCCACCATTGCGGACGCGTTCCACCACGCCGCACGATTCTGCCGGCACGCAGTTTCGCCACGAAACGATACGGCTGTTCAGCGGAGCTGTTGTCGAAGAGGAACGCGTGGTCTACGAAGGTCAGCGCCTTTAGTAGGTTCGCGAACGTACGCGGGAAGCGCGATTCGATCTTCGCGTTGGGCACGTCATGGCCGCCGCGTTCTGTCCGCTCGAGAACGCGTCCGATCGCCAGTTCGCTACTTTCCAGGCCGATGAACACGAGAACGATGACATAGCCCTGCGCCTGCGCGTCGCGCAGGAAAGCGAGTTTTGCGCCTTCCGGATCGGAGAACACCGTCTCTGTACAGAACGAGATGCCGCGCGAAATGAGATCCTGACGCACCGCATCAGCGGCACGCGCTGCTTCGTAGCCGGCTTTTTCCGGCGCATCGGGGAAGAGAGCGCCGGCGATCGCGTCCGGATTGATCACGCGAAGGCCGAGCGAGTGAAGGAATGTTTCGACGAATGTCGTTTTCCCGGCGCCGTTCGGACCCGCCACGACGACGAGCGCGCGAGATGCGGCGGCGATCCGCACCATTTCGCGGTCGACACGGTGACGAGATAGGCCTTCGTTTTCGACACGGAACTGCTTGAGGAATCCGGCTACGAGGCTGGTCTTGTGTTTTTTGCTTCCGGGGAAGAACTTCACTTTCATCGTTCGCCGGAGTGCGCTTCCTTCGTCCTCGCCAGAGCTCATTTGCGCCGGGTCGCGCGACGAGGCTCATCGGCCGTGAATCGACGATTGACGAACCGGCCAATGCTCCTTGTGCCATCGCGCTCGATGCGCTCGACACGTCCGTCGCCGGCGTCCTGATAGACCGTTCGGCCCTGCATCAGCGCGGCGGCAAGCTCGGGACGCGCGTCCTCCGAGCTGATTCGCCGCAGCGCGGCCACGATGGCCCTCCGCGTGGGCGGAGGAAGTGTGGACTCCACGTCACTCGCTGCGCGCTTCAACGCCAGGACATCTTCGTGGCGGAGGAGGCTCTCGACCGTGCGGCCGAGACGCGCCCAGTGCTCGATCTGCGAGGTGATGGAACGATCCGCTGCCTTGGCTTCCTCACGCGCCTCGCTGACGAGATCATCCGAGAGTTTCACCGGCATGCTCATGGGTAGCATTTTACTACCAGCGACGGCCGGCCGGGACGGCCGCCCTACTGGATCGCGAACGGTAACGCCACGATCCGCGGCACGGCCTCGCCATCCGCGGTGATCGTGAACCGCAGCGTGTACTCACCTTTCTGCAACCCCTGGGGCTTGAAGTTGACGACGAGCTTGGAGACGCCCTCGGCGTCGGCGTGAGTGCTGCCGACGACGTCGACGACGGCGTCCTGGGTGGTGCCGTCGGCGAAGATGATGGTCGGGGTCACGGTCACGGCCTCGGGCTGGAGGCGGTAGAGCATGAGGGCCACGCGCTGCTGGGCGGCGGGACCGAGGGCGATCCGGGCCTGGGGGACGAACGGGCCGGTGCTGAGGGAGAGGACGGCCGCGGCCTCGTTGGCCCGCTGGGGGTTGACGAGGGTGATCCACTTGCGGGCGTCGCTGACGGCGAGCGGCGCGAGCACGGCTTTGTCCTCGAACTCGGGGACGGTCACGTACGCGCGGCGCATGCCGGTGCGGCCGGTCTGTTCGACCCGCACGAGGGCCTTGACGGAGTAGTCGCCGGGAGGGAGGCGGAGGGAGCCGATGTAGCGGATGCCGGTGGCGCGGAGCTGGTCGCGGGTCTTGCCGAGATCGAGCTCGATGCGCTGCTGCATGTAGTCGCGCACCTGGCGCTTGTCGTCGAAGGCGTAGATGAAAAGGTTGGCGGTGATCGACTTCGCCTTCGCTCCCTCGATGAGCTGCGCGCCGGGAATCTCGAGCACAACGGGCACGCGCGCGGTCTCCAGCTCCGTCCCCGGCGCGGCGGCGGCGGCAATGGAGAGCGGCACGTCCTCGACCTCGTCGTCCTTGACCAGGATCTCGGCGAGGCTCAGGGTCTGCTCGATCTCGCTGCCGGCCGACGGCTCGTAGTAGCCGCCGCGGTGGGAGAGCTCGACGCCGCGCATGTTGGTCCGCACCCGGAGGTTGTGGAAGCCGCCCTTCTTGCCGGTGGCCTTGGCGGAGAAGCCGAGGACGTAGATCACTTCCTGCCGGCGGAGGAGACTGGCGAAGTTCTGGCCGAGGTCGTTGGCGTTCTGGAAGACCGTGCCGCCGGTGGGACGGGTGAGCAGGAAGAGGGCCTCGTTGGACGACTTCCGCACCCCCTCGCGCGCGTCGACGTCGGAGCGCACGCCCTTGATGTCGATGGCGTGCATGCGCACGTCGGAGCGGCGGAAGAGCTGGACCATGTCGTCGATCTCGCGCTGGCTGGCGGAGCTGCTGAAGCGGCGGTCGGAGTCGACCTTCCAGATCTCCCCGCTGCTGACGGCGGCGTTCTCCTGCTCGGTCGCGCTCTGGGAGAGATCGATGCGGCCGACGATCAGGCGCGGGTCGAAGCCCTCCGAGAGCAGGATCACCTGCTTCTGGCCGCGGATGCGGTCGAGGGCCCGGGCGACGTCGCCGAAGTTGCCGAGCTGCGTGCGCAGACGGCTGCGCAGCTCCTCGTCGCTGAGATGCCTGGCCTGCAGGCTCACGTCCTCCATCACGGAGCCGTGGCTCGTGCTCACGTCCCTGGACAGCAGGAGCGGATCGCCGGGCTTGAACGATGCGGTGGAGCGGATGCCCTCGATCGCAGTGGTGGTGGCGGCGCGGTCGGAGGTGAAGTTCGACAGGAGCTTGAGGCCGTGGGAGTTGCTGTACGCGGCCACGGCCACGACGTCGCGGTCGTCGAGCTGGGCGTTGACGAACTCGCGCGCGGCGGCCTGGGAGCGGCCGATCGAGCCGGGACTGGAGTTGGCGAGATCGAAGAGCAGGAGGAAGTTCCGGTACGCCGACGGCGGCAGGGGCTCGGCCTTCTGCCGCGGCGAGGTGGACGGGCCGAGGTCGACCACGTCGAAGTACTCGATCGGCACGCGCTGGCCGTCGTCGTAGACCTCGAAGTTCTCGCGGGTGAGACCGCGCACGGGCTTGCCGTCGCGGTCGACGGCGGTGACCGGCACCTCGATGACCGTGACCTGCACGTTGTCGCTGAAGCGCTGCGCGAACGCCGCCCCGGCCACCGTCATGACCACGACTGCCACTGCGCTCAGCGTTCTGCGTGTCATGACGGGTTCCTCATTGCAGTCGGGTCAGGGCCTGCCGCGCGGCGGCGAGATCGGCGGCGTAGCGCCGCGGCGGCGCGGTGCGGACGAACTGCTCCAGCGCCTGCCGGGCCTCGCCGTTCCGCCCGCTCCGTGCGGCTACGAGTCCGATGTTGAAGAGTGCATCGTACTGCTTCGGGTCGAGCGCTGCCGCACGTTTCCAGGCGTCCAGTGCCGGCCCGTACTGATTTTGCCGGGCGTACACGACCCCCAGCGCGTTCAGCGCCAGCGGCAGGTTCGGGTTCAGGGCCAGGGCCCGGGTGAGGTAATCCTGGGCCGCGCGGACGTCGCCCATCTTCAGGGCCACGATGCCGATGTTCTGCAGCGACGGCGCGTGATTGGGATCGAGGGCGAGGGCGCGGCGGTATTGCTCGACGGCCTCGCGCACCTTGCCCTGCTCGGCGAGGGCGGTGCCGTAGCCGTTGAGGATCTGCGCGGTCGGCTCGCGCTGCGCGAGCGGCGCGAGGATCGCCGCCGCATCGGCGGCCTTCCCGGTCTCCGCGAGGAGGAGGCCGAGCTGCACGCGCGCGGCGTCGCTGGCCTGCCCGTCCGCGGCCAGCCGCGCGAGGATCTCGATGGCCTCGCCGACGCGCTCCGATTCCTGGAGCATGGTCGCCAGGAGCTCGCGGCCGGAGGCCATGTTCGGCTGCTCGGCGACGATCTCGCGGGCGAGGCGCACGGCCTCTTCCGTCCGGCCGAGCTGATAGGCGTCGATGACCTCGTGGATCTTCCGGTCGATATGGACGAGGTTCTTCGGGTCGTCGGCCGCCGTGACCGGCCGTTGCGGCGCGCTACCGGCGACGTAGCCGAGGCTGCGCAGCCGGGCGATCTCCTCGGCGCTCAGCTGGCGGTCGCGTTTGACGGTGAGCTGCAGCCCCGCCAGCACCTGCCGCGCCGCGGCGACGTCGCGCCGGCGCTCGGTGTAGAGGTTGTTCCGCTCGGCGGGATCGGCGGGCAGCTCGTAGAGCTCGGCGATGGGGAGATCGATGTACTTGGTGCCGTTGCGGATCACACCCGTGAGCGGCGCCCAGCCGCGGTCGAGCGAGGCGGTGAGGGCCTCGAAGTACGAGTCCTGCGGTTTCAGGGCGCCGAGGAGCGACTGGCCCGGCAGTCCCTGAGGCGGCTCGATGCCGGCGCGCTGGAGGATGGTCGGGACGATGTCGATGTGGCGCACGTACTGGGCCTCGCGGCGCGCCTTCACGCCGGGCCCGGCGACGAGCAGCGGCACTTTGAGCGTGGCCTCGTAGGCGAAGAGACCGTGGGTGGACTCGCCGTGATCGCCGAGGGCCTCGCCGTGGTCGGCGGTGACGATGACGGTGGTGTCGTCGGCGATGAGCGGCGCGAGGTGCTGCGCCAGCGCGGCGTCGACGGAGGCGACTTCGCCGAGGTAGCGGTTGCGGGCGTACTCGCTGCGGAACGGCTCGGGGGGCGTGTATGGCGCGTGCGGGTCGTAGACGTGCACCCACAGGAAGCGCTTGCGGCCCTGCGCGGACTGCCACCAGTGCGCGGCCGCGTCGAGCACTGCCGGCGCCGCGCGCTCCTGAATCTTGAACTCGACCCTCGCGCTGCCCTTGCCGTAGTTGTCGTCGTAGACGTCGAAGCCCTGATTGAGACCGAAGCGGGCGTCGAGCGGGAACGCGGCCACGAACGCGCCGGTGGCGTAGCCGTGATCGCGAAGCCGCTCGGCGACGGTGACCTGCGCCGGATCCAGCTTGAAGCCGGCGTTCTCGCGCACGCCATGCTGGTAGGGGTTGAGGCCGGTGAGGATGTTCACGTGCGACGGCAGGGTGACCACGTTGTGGGCGTGGGCATTGGTGAAGACGATGCCGCGCGCGGCGAGGGAGTCGAGGAACGGCGTCTTCACGGCGGCGTTGCCGGCGAAGCCGGCCGCGTCGGCGCGCCAGGTATCGATAGTGACGAGGATGATGTCGCCGGAGGGGGCATTCGCCGCGGTGGGCGCGGCATCGCGGCCGCAACCGAGAAGGAGCAAGCCCACCAGGATGAGCGGTGAAATCCTCACCCGCCCACTCCCATCTGTTTGGCGAGGCCGCGCAGCTCGGAGTCCTTGGGGAACTTGCGCAGGCCCTGATAGGCCCAGTACTTGGCGCCGCGGTCGTCGCCGATGGCCTTGAGAGTCTCGGAGACGGTGACGTACGACGGCGGATTCGGCGACGCGCTCACGAGGTCGAAGACCAGGCGCGTGGCTTCCGGCCCGCGTCCCTGCGAGGCCAGGAGGATGATCAGCGAGCCGTAGGCGTCCGGGGCCTTGGGATAGAGCGCGATCTCCTGGCGCAGCTCGCGCTCGGCCTCGGCATTGCGGCCGAGGCGGGCCAGGACGTCGCCGCGGTAGAAGTGCAGGTTCGGGATGCGGTGGTTTTTCTTCTTCGACACGCGCTCCGCGGCGTCGTCGAGGTAGCGCATCGCGGCATTGAGATCGCCGCGCTGCTTCTCGATGAGCCCGAGGGTGATCAGCGCGCCGGTGGGATCGTGCAGGTCCTTGCGGGCCAGCTCGGCCTGCTGGCTGGCCTTCTCGTAGTCTCCGCGCTCGACCCAGACGCGGGCCAGGATCTCGCGGGCCTGCCCCGGCTCGAGCTTGAGCGCCAGCTCGGCGTGTTTCTCGGCCTGGTCGAGCTCTCCCGTGAGCAGCGACAGGTTCGCCACCGCGGTCATGAGGGCGACGGCGGTCGGCTGCTCCTTGAGCCCGGCCTTCGCCGCCTCGATGGCCTCGCGGTTCCGCCCGAGCTTGGCCAGGATCTTCGACTTGAGATCCCACAGGTCGAGGATGCGGTGGTTGTCCTTGAGCAGCGACTCGGTCAGCTGCAGCGCCTCTTCCTGCTGCTCGTTGCGGTACTTGGTGTAGGCGATGCGGATCTGGTGGAAGACCTCGATGGTGGTCTTCGGATCGGGCAGAACTTCGTCGGGACGGGTGGAGACGGAGGAGCCGAGGTAGCCGAGGGCGGCCAGCTTGGCCGCCTCCTCGGGGTCGATGTTCGTAGGCGCCGCGGCCTGCTTGACGAACGGCTCGATGGCGCCGCGCATCGACACGTAGACCCGGCGGTTGTCCTCGAGGACGTTCTTCTTCTCGGGGAAGTCGGTCTCGAGGTCGTACAGCTCGGGGATCGGGGCGCGGATGTAGTGATGCTTGCCGTCGATCAGCGAGTGCGTGTCGCTCCAACCGAAGTGGAAGCGCGGGTAGTAGGTCTCGGAGTAGATGCGGCGCGCGGCGGCATCGCCGTCGTGCTTGGCGAGAAGCGAGACGCCGTTGGACGGGCGCGCGGCGCCGGCGCTGGTCTCGGTCTGCTCGAGGATGGTCGGGAAGAGGTCGATGAGGCCGACCGGCGCGTCGACGGACGTGCCGCCCTTCGCCCCCTTCGGCAGCTTGACCATCAGCGGCACCTGGATGGCCTCGCGGTAGAGGAAGATGCCGTGCTCCTCCTCACCGTGGTCGAAGAGACCTTCGCCGTGATCGGAGGTGAGGATGATCATGGCCTTGTCGTAGATCCCGCGCTGCTTCAAGGTCTCGAAGAATTCGCCCAGGAGCTGGTCGGTGAAGGCGATCTCGCCGTCGTACAGGCTGTTCGCGTACTGGCTGCGGAACGGCTCGGGCGGCGTGTAGGGCGTGTGCGGCTCGTAGAGGTGGAGGAAGAGGAAGAACGGCTTCGACTCGTTCTGCTCCAGCCACTTGCTTGCGACGCCAATGGTGTCCCGGCCGTCGCGCTGCACGCGGCCGATGACGGTGGACTCCCCGATCGGCTCGACTTCGTCGTCGTAGAAGTCGAACCCGCGAATGAGTCCCGTCTCGCGGCGCAGGACGAACGCGGAGACCGCGGCACCGGTGGTGTAGCCGTTCTTCTTGAGCAGCTCCGGCAGCGTGGGGATCTTCTCGCTCAGGCGGAAGCCGATGTTGTCGCGCAGCCCGTGCTCGGCCGGAAACGCGCCGGTGAGCATCGACGCGTGCGACGGCAGGGTCAGCGGACACTGACTGTAGGCCTTGTTGAAGAGGATGGATTGGCCGCGGAAGGCGTCGATGTGCGGCGTGGAGACTTTGTCGTAGCCGTAGGCCGGGAGGTGGTCGGAGCGAAGGGTGTCGACGGAGATCAGGATCACCGGCGTCTCGCGGGAGGGCGACGAGCTGATCCGGCCACAGGCTGCGGAAAGGACGAGACAGACGAGGATCAGCGTGCTGCGACGCATGAAAATCATCGTAAAAGAAGAGAGGCCGCCCTGCGGCGGCCTCTCTGTAACGCTTTACTTGAGATTGGCGAGCATCTGCTTCGAGTCGCGTCCTTCCGGGGTATCCGGCGCGAGCTCGATGACCTTCTGGAAGTCCGCTTTCGCTTCCTTGTCCTTCTTGGCCTGCACGTAGGCCAGGCCGCGGTAGTAGTAGCTCTCGGGCTTCTTGTCGTCGAGGGAGATGGCCTTGCTGAAGTACTTGGCCGCCTCATCCGGATTGTTCTTGTTGAGGAACAGGATGCCGACGTTGAGATAGACGGTCGGCTCGCTGACCAGGAAGTCGGTCGGCAGCGACTCGAGAAGGGCCTTGCCCTTGTCCAGGTCGCCGTCCTCGAGATAGAGGTTGACCAAGAGGAGCGACACGGCGCTGTTGTCCGGCTCGACGGTGCGGATGTGCTCGAGCTGGCCGATGGCCTTCTTCAGCTCGCCGGACTTGTAGTACGCCTGCGCGAGGGCCTGCTTGAGCTGCATGTTGTCCGGGATGTGCGGGACGGCCTTCTCGAACTCGGCGGCCGCCTCCTTGTACTTCTGCTGGGCCATGAATTCCTCGCCGGCGCGGACGGCAGCGACCGCTTCCGGCGCCACGCCCGAGGCGACCTCGGTGGTCTGCGGCTGATCCTGGGCCGGAGCGGCCGCGCTGAGCTGCGACTTGATCGGCGGCGTCAGCGTGCCCTCGGTGACGGCGATCGTCCCGCGCGTGGGCTGGTAGCCTTGGGCGTCGATGTCGACATTCCAGATGCCGTTGGTCAGTCCGAGCGCGGCCCAGCGGCCTTTCGCGTCGCTCTTGACGATGATCGGCTGGGTCGCGCCGTCCGGCAGGTTGAGCGTGACGGTCGCTCCGGCGACCGGCTTGCCGGTGGCCTGATCCGTAATCGTGCCGGTGGCGCGGCCGCGGCCGCGGACCTGGGCCGACGCGGCGCCGGCGACGAGCAGGGCCAGCGTGACGAGATAGATGACGTACTTGCGCATGTTGTCTCCGTAGGTTGCAGGTTGGACCCCGGTACAACGCCTGGGCGCGGGTGGGTGTTCCCCTCAAAGAAAAAGACCCGCCCGGTTGCCCCGGGCGGGTCTCGTGGTTACGACGGTGGAAAGAACTAGAACGTCAGGCGGGCGCCGAAACGGAAGACGCGCGGCGAGACGATCTCGGTGATGCGGTTCCCGGTGGCCGTGCCGAGGCGGGTGTTCCGCTGGAGGATGTTGTCGTTGTTCAGCACGTTGAACACGTCCGCCGACACCGTCAGGCCGACGCCGCCGAAGCGGAGGTCCTTGGCCAGGCGGAGGTCGAGGGTGTGGATGTCATCGTGCCGGGTTTCCGCCGGGTCATCCTCGATGAGCAGGAACTTGAAGCCTTCGCTGGTGGTCACGCGGTGGATGTACGGGATCGGGTAGCCCTGGCGGCCGGTGAGGTTGAAGCCAAGGGTGGTCTCGATGACCGGGATCTGGTACGCACCGGTGAGGTTGTAGGCCCACTCGGCATTGATGTAGACGCCGCCCTTGGCGCCGCTGCCGGTGCCGGAGCCGACGATGACCGTGCCGCCGTCGCAGTGGTTGCAACCGAAGGCGTTACGCAGGCGGGACGGATCGGCGAAGGAGTCGTCGGAGACGCTCTGGGTCCAGTCGCTCCAGGTGAAGTTGCCGCGGAGCATCCAGCGGTTGGCCATGCGCTTGACGGCCGTGAGCTCGAGGCCCGTGTACTCCTGGCTGTAATCGGGGATGTTCGTGATCACGTAGAAGATGGCCGGGTCAATGCCCGCTTTCAGCCGGTAGTACGGGAGGCTGTAACCGCTCGTGTACGGACCGCAGTTCTGCGTGGCCGGGTTGCAAGTGGCGTTCGTGGGGTTGCGCTCGTAGTCGGCGGCCGAATAGAAGTTGCCGCTGCCTCTTCCGTGCTCCGCGCGGTTGCCGATGAAGTCGTTCAGCTCGCGGTAGGTGACGGTGGCTCCGACGGTGAAGTTGTTGAGGAGCTCGGTCTCCGCGCCGAACAGGAACTCGTTGGTATTCGGGACTTCCATGTCCGGATCCCAGCGGTAGAGCGGATCGTTGGCGCCGGGGTTGTGCGGGTCGACGCCGCCGAAGGCCAGAACGCCGGTGGCGAAGTCGATCTCATTGCGGTCGATGAACAGGTTCCCGTTCAGGTCGGTGAAGTAGTAATAGAGGTAGTTATAGGCGCCCGGAGCCGGCAGGTAGACGGTGCTGCCGCCCATCTGGTCGACGTACCGGTTGGCTGCGGCGCGGAGCAGGGTCTTGCGCTGCGAGCCGAGGGTGTAGGTCAGACCGACGCGCGGGGAGATCGTGTCCCACTCCAGCTCGCCGATGTCGCTGGCGTTCCAGGAGATCGCCGACAGGATGTCGGGGATGGTGGCGTTGGCCGTGGTCGAGCCGCTCTCCACGCCGCCTTTCTGGTTGTCGAAGCGGAGGCCGGCCTGCAGGGTCAGGTTGCCCCACATCATCGTGTCGCCGACGTAGACGTCCATGGCCTCGACGGTGTAGGTGAAGTTCGTCGGACGCTGGAAGTACGCGCCGCCCTGCGCACCGGCGGTTCCGGGAGGATGAACGTCCGGATCGTCGAAGAAGAGCATCCACTGATCGTGCGGCCAGGCGCTCTGGGAGAGCACTTCCGCATCGCGGAAGCCGAGGCCGAACTTCAGCTCGTGGTTGAGCGCGCCGGTGGAGAAGAAGGTGGAGGCGTCGGCGCGGTACTGCTTCTGCGGACGCTCGGTGACGTAGCTGGCGAAGGAACGGTGCCAGGCGCCGTCACCGGTGAAGTCCCAGTACGCCGGCTGGGAGTCGAGACCGCACTCGTAGGTCTCGCAGCCGTTGCCGTTGTCGGCGATGAGCTGGAAGCCGCCCTGGACCTTCGAATACAGACCGGTCAGATAGAAGCTCGGACCGAAGACGTGCGTGTCCTCGATCTTCCACATCGTCGGACCGTTGTAGGCCGAGTCCTGATTCCAGGCGGTCTCGGGGAAACGGGTCGGGCCGACGTTGCGGCCGAGCTTGATCTTGTTGCCGACCATCGCGGCGATGCTCAGGCTGTTGGCCGCTCCGAGCTGGGCGTTGCCCTTGCCGTTGAGGGTCTCGAGCTCGGTCTTGTCGGAGAAGCGGCGGGTCTGGCCCACCGGCGCGCCGGTGAGGAGGTCGATCTGCTGGTGGCTGTAGGCGCCCCACAGCCAGAAGCGGTCGCGGACGATCGGGCCGCCGGCCTCGACGCCGTAGTCCTCGATATTGTCGATCTCGTTCACGCTGCCGAGGTAGTTGTTCGGACCGAAGACGCTGCCGCCGTTGTTGGCCTCGGCCGGGATGTTCGGATCGGACTGCCAATCGCCGGGGGTCAGGAAGTAGCGCAGCGACCCGCGAAGGTCGTTGGTGCCGCGCTTGGTGACCATGTTGATCTGCACGCCCGGGGTCTGGATGCGCGGATCGGTACCGCCCGTGGTCAGCTGCATCTCTTCGAAGGAGTCGAAGTCGTAGTAGGTCGGCGAGGAGCCGAGGGCGCCGACGTCGGTGATGTTGACGCCGTCCACGTTCCAGGTCGACTGATTCGAGATCGTGCCCTTCGAGGTGTAGCCCGACTGCTGACCGCTCTCATTGCCGCCGACGTTGATGCGGTCCATGAGAACGCCCGGGGTCTGCTGGAGGATGACCCACGGGTCGCGGCCCGTCGGAACCGCCTCCATCTCGACCTTGGTCACCGTCGCGCCAGTGCCGGTGCGGCGGACGTCGAGCAGCGGCGCTTCCGCGGTGACGGTGATGGTCTGCGTCACCGAGGGATTCAGGGTCATGGTCACGTCGGTGTTGCGACCGATGTTGACCGAGAGCCCCGAGCGCGTCGCTGTGCCGTAGCCGGCCAGCTCTGCCTTGAGGGAGTACGTACCAGGATCGAGGTTGAGGAAGCGGAACTGTCCCTGAGCGTCGGTGACGGTGGTGCGGGGAGCACCAACGCCGCTCAAGGTGACGGTCACGCCGGGCAGCGCCGAGCCATCGTTGGCCTCGACGACGCCGTAGACGTTACCTGTCTGAAGACCTTGCCCGTATACACCTACGGCGAGTAGTGATACGAGCATCGCGGCCCATGCCGCGCGGAACCAAAGGGGAGGGCACCGTTTCATATCGGCTCCTTTCTCGGTTTTGAGGCGACCTTTTGCTGCAGATTTCCAGCCGGAATGCCAGGATCTGCCAAGTTGCTGCGCAAGTGGGAGTTAGGTTGAAAAAGAGCGACCGTCGGACGGGCGAGACTTCAATTCGCCGTTCGGCGGCATTCGTTGTTTCGAATTTGTGTCCAGTCCGGCTCGAACCCTTCGTGGTCCATCATGACCTTGGACCGAACCACCCTGAACCGGAATATGGCCGCGTACTCTAACACCGTGGGAGCTGTTAAGGAAAGGTTACGACACGCGGACGGCTTCGCCGCCGCGGTCGTTCGCCGCGATGCAGCCGACGCCTTCGGCGCG
>JBIOTX010000296.1:0-5573 GCA_044866315.1 Thermoanaerobaculia bacterium
GTTCGGAAGGGGAATCCCTTTCTGAAATCAACTCTGGTGCAGGCAGCGAGCGCTGCCGTGCGTACCGAGCAGAGCTACTACCAGGCGAAGTTTCGCCGCCTCGTGAAACGGCGCGGATACAAGCGAGCCATCGTCGCCATCGCCCACTCCATGCTCAAGGCCATCTACCACATGATCCGCGATAACACCGCGTATACGGAGTTGGGAGGAGACTGGCTCGATAAGCGTTCCCCAGAATCGAAAAGCCAAGCGCTCGTCCGGCAACTTGAGCGTCTCGGCCACCGCGTGCAACTCCTTCCTCTCGAACCGTAGTCGCACGCGTTGAACATCGGCGCGCCTCGCCCGCGCGCATCTCCGTTCGCGGACCAGCTCAGTGCCCGCCCGCCCTACGTGTAGCTTCTGCCCTGAATACTGTTTGGCAGCAGAGGTTCGAGGGAAAAGGGAAGAATGGAGACGCCCGCCCGGGCGGGGTGGGTCTCTTCCCTCTTCATTCTTCCCTCGAACCTCTTCATTCATATCATCCTTCTGCCTTCTGCCTTCTGCCTCCCCTGCCCCCTGCCCCCTAGCCCCTCTGCTATGCTCCGCCGGGTCATGACCTGGCAATACGTCCCCCGCGTGGCCGTCATCCGCGGCATCCGCACCCCCTTCGCAAAATCCGGCACCCACTACGCGCGGCTCTCCGCGCTCGACCTCGGCAAGCTCGCGGTCACGGAGCTCGTGCATCGCTCCGGGATCGACCCTGCCGAGGTGCAGGAGGTCGTGTTCGGGAACGTCATCCCCTCGGTGAAAGCGCCGAACATCGCCCGGGAGATCGTCCTCGGCACCGGCCTGCCGCGGAAGATCCCCGGCTACACGGTCGGCAAGGCCTGCGCCTCGGCGAACCAGGCCATCACCGCCGCGGCGGACATGATCGCCCGCGGCTACGCCGACACCGTCGTCGCCGGCGGCGCGGAGTCGCTGTCCGACGTCCCCATCCTCTTCTCCAGGAACTTCGCCGATGCCCTGGTGACGGCGAGCAAGCAGAAGAGCGTCGGCGGCAAGCTCGGCGCGTTCTCGAAGATCCGTCCGAAGGACCTCGCCCCGGACGCGCCGGCCATCGCCGAGTCGACCACCGGCCTGACCATGGGCGAGTCGGCGGAGAAGATGGCCAAGGAGAACGGCATCAGCCGCGAGGCCCAGGACCAGTTCGCCCTGCAGAGCCACCAGCGCGCGGCCGCGGCGACGGAGAGCGGGCGCTTCCAGGACGAAGTGATGACCGTGGTCGTCCCGCCGAGCTTCGACTCGGTCGTGGAGGCGGACAACCTCATTCGCCGCGACTCCACCCTCGAGGACATGGCCAAGCTGCGCCCGGTCTTCGACCGCAAGTACGGCACCATCACCGCCGGCAACGCCTCCCCCCTCACCGACGGCGCGGCGGCCGTGCTGCTCATGTCCGAGGACAAGGCCAAGGCGGCGGGCATCAAGCCGATCGGCTTCATCCGCAGCTACGCCTACGCCGCCACGGATCCGTTCGACCAGCTCCTGCAGGGACCGGTTTTCGCCCTGCCCACCGCCCTCGAGCGGGCCAAGCTCAAGCTCGAGGACATCCACGTCATCGAGATGCACGAGGCCTTCGCCGCGCAGGTGCTGTCCAACATCCAGTGGCTCGGCTCGAAGAAGATCGCCCAGGAGAAGCTCGGCCGCAACGAGCCGGTGGGCGAGATCGACCCGGAGAAGATCAACCGCACCGGCGGCTCCATCGCCCTCGGCCACCCCTTCGGCGCCACCGGCGCGCGCATTCTCACCACCGTCTGCAACGAGCTCCAGCTCACGGGCGAGCAGTACGGCCTGCTCACGGTGTGCGCGGCGGGAGGGATGGGGGTGGCGATGGTGGTTGAACGCGAGTAGCTGGCGCTACTCGCGAATGCAGAATGCAGAAGTGAGAATGGATGACGAGGCTCAAGCAGTGACCACAGTGCGCGCCGTCTGCCCCCACGACTGCCCCGACACCTGCTCGATGCTCGTGACGGTCGAGGACGGCCGGGCGGTGCGCATGGCCGGCGATCCGGATCATCCGTTCACGAACGGCTTCCTCTGCACCAAGGTCGCCAAGTACGTGGAGCGGACGTACCACGACGGGCGGGTGCTCCATCCGCAGATCCGGGTGGGGAAGAAGGGCGAGGGGAAGTTCCGGCGGGCGACGTGGGACGAGGCGCTGGGGGTGATCGCGGCGCGGCTGCAGTCGGTGATCGACGAGTACGGGCCGCAGGCGATCCTCCCCTACTCGTACGGCGGGACGATGGGGCTGATCCAGGGCGAGTCGATGGACCGCCGCTTCTTCCACCGCATCGGCGCGTCGCTGCTCGAACGCACCATCTGCGCGAGCGCGGGGACGGAGGGGCTGAACGTCACCTACGGCACGCGCATGGGCACCGATCCGGAGACGGTCGGCGAGGCCAGGCTGATCCTGCTCTGGGGGACGAACACGCTCACCGCGAACCCGCATCTGTGGCCGTTCATCCGGAAGGCGAAGGCCAACGGCGCGAGGACGATCTGCATCGATCCCCTGCGAACGCGGACCGCGGCGGCCTCCGACGAGCACATCCCCATCCGCCCCGGCACGGACGCCGCGCTGGCACTGGCGATGATGCACGTGCTCTTCCGCGACGGCCTCGACGACCGCGCGTACCTGAGCGAGATGACCACCGGCTGGGAGAAGCTGCGCGAGCGCGTGCTGAGCGAGTACGCGCCGGAGCGGGTGGCGAAGATCTGCCGCATCCCGGCCGAGACCATCGAGCGACTGGCGACGCGCTACGGCACGACGCGCCCGACGTTCATCCGCGTGAACTATGGCCTGCAGCGGCACGCCGGCGGCGGCTCGGCGGTGCGGGCGATCTCGATCCTGCCGTGCGTCACCGGCGCCTGGAACGACGTCGGCGGCGGCGTGCTGCTCTCGACCTCGGGCACGTTCTCGCCGCTGAACACGGCTGCACTGGGGCGCAAGGGCCTCAGCCCTCCCGGGACGCGCACGATCAACATGTCCCGCCTCGGCGAGGCGCTGAATGACATCGACAGTCCGCCGGTGAAGGCGCTGGTGGTCTACAACTCCAACCCGGGCGCGGTGGCGCCGGACCGCGAGGCCTCGCTGCGCGGGCTGCGCCGCGAGGACCTGTTCACGGTCGTGCTGGAGCACTTCCAGACCGACACCGCCGACTACGCCGACGTGCTCCTCCCCGCCACGACGGCGCTCGAGCACGAGGAGCTGCTCAAAGCCTACGGCCACCTCTATGTGATGTACAGCGCCCGGGCCATCGAGCCCCTCGGCGAGGCCCTGCCGAACTCGGAGATCTTCCGCCGCATCGCCGCGCGCATGGGTCTGGACTTCCCGGAGCTGCAGGAGAGCGACGAGGCGATCATGCGCCAGGCCCTCAGCGGCATGCCGTTCACGCTCGAGGAGCTGAAGGAGCGCGGCTGGATCCGCCTCGACGTGGCCACGCCGCATCTGCCGTGGAAGTCCGGCGCGCGCGTGCCGACGCCGAGCGGGAAGATCGAGATCGAGTCCTCCAAGGCCGCCGCTCTCGGGCTGGATCCGCTGCCGCTCTACATCCCGCCGTACGAGTCGGAGGAGCGCGACCCCGAGCTCGTGCGCCGCTTCCCGCTCGCGCTGATCTCCCCTCCCGCGCACGAGTTCCTCAACTCGACGTTCGTCAACGTGGCCTCGCTGCGCCGCGTGTCCGGACGGCCGACGCTGGAGATCCACGCCGACGACGCCGCCACGCGCGGCATCGCCGCCGGCAGCCGGGTGTCGATCTTCAACGATCGCGGCGCCTTCCACGCCGAGGCGGTGATCACCGACCGGGTGCGGCCGGGAGTGGTGTCCGCGCCGTCGGTGTGGTGGCCGAAGCTGGTCGGCGGCACGAACGCCAACCACACCACCTCCCAGGCCATCACCGACCTCGGCAACGGCGCGACGTTCTACGACAACATGGTCGACGTGCGGCCCGTGTAAACTCGCGCCCGCAATGACCTACGCCATCCCCGTCGCGTTCGTGACCCTGGTCTGGATCGCGATCGTGTACCTCAGTGAGCGGCATGGCCTGGTGGCGGCGGCCGATCGCTTTCCGCATCCGGCGATGAAGTGGGCCGCCTACGCCTGGCTCGGGCTGTTCATGATCATCCTGGCCGTGCTCGTGACCAGCTCGGCGCTCGCGCCGCCGACGGCGAAGCAGCTCGCCGACACGCCGTTTTACACGCTCTTCGCGCTGCACGCGGTGCTGGTGATCTTCCTCGTGATCTGGTGGGCGCTCAGCGGCATGCCCTCGCTCCGCGAGTTCCTCAACATCCGCCACGAGCAGCCCGCCGAGGTGGTGGCCATCGGCGTCGGCGTCGGCGTGGGCGGATGGATCTTCTCCCTGCTGATGGCGGCGGTGGTGGCGCTGACGCTCAAGAGCATCGGTGTGATCGACGAGCCGCCCGAGCCGCCGGCCATGATCGGCTGGATGGCCGCGCTGCCGATCTGGAAGAAGGCCCTGATCATCCTCTCGGCCATGACCGTCGAGGAGGCGTTCTTCCGCTCCTTCCTGCAGAAGCGCATCGGCCTGGTGGCCTCGACGCTCCTCTTCGCCCTGGCCCATTTCACCTACGGCAATCCCCTGCTCCTGATCGGGGTGACCGTCGTCTCCCTGATCATCGGAGTGACGTTCTATCGGACGAAGAACGTGCTGCCGGGCGTGATCGCCCACGGCGTATTCGACGCCGTGCAGCTCTTCGTCATCGTGCCCATCGCCGTGAGAGTGACCGGAATCGGCTCGTGACATGTCGTCGAGCCTCTACGCCGACGTGCTGGAGCACCTGCGATCGGACGCCCCGATCGCCCGCGACGACGTGCGCCGCTGGATCGAGTCCGGCGATCTGTTGACCTGGAGCGCGGTCTACGAGCTGACGCGCGTCGCCGGGTCGCGCATCGATCCCGAGCCCACGCCCGAGGAGCAGCTCGACTTCATGCGCCGCTACCTGCTGCGCTGCGTCGAGGAGAACCCCGCCCCCGGCGACTACCTCCACGGCGGCTACGAGGCCGCCTGGGAGCTCGCCGCGGCGCTCAAGTCGTGGCGCCAGCGCGGCGGCCGCTCCGCCAACGCCGTCCGCGGCGTGGCCCTGGATCTGGAGAAGATCTACCGCCGCGGCGACGCGGCCACCAAGAACCGCGTCCTCTGCGGCGTCCTCGAGCACGCCTTCGAGGACCCCGCCCTGCGCCGCTACTTCGCGGCGTGGGACCGCAACGAGGAGCTGCGCGAGGCTTACCGGCTGGCGATGGACTGGGGCGCGGCGCACGAGGAGTAGAACGCCCCTCATCCGGCCCTTCGGGCCACCTTCTCTGTTGGTACCGAGGACATCGAGGACAGAAACCGGAGACATCGAGGACGGCGATTAGCGTACCCGGGTTCTCTCTCCGAATGGATCTTTTTTTCCTCGTCGCTGGCAGGGGCTGTGGGAGGTGTGGGAAACGCCAGCGGCGTTTTCCAAGAGCTGTGGGAAGGCGCGCGCCTCTCAGCGCGGCTTTCCATAGCTCGTCACCTTCCATAGCCCGGTCACTC
>JBIOTX010000297.1:0-2506 GCA_044866315.1 Thermoanaerobaculia bacterium
TCCTGCACGACCGCATCGTCTGCGTGACCACGCCCTGCTACCCCGACCGGCCGACCTGGGCCGCGCTCGCGCTCGACGACCTCCCGGCGGGCGTCTACGACCTCGAGCTCCGGGGCTTTCCGGATGATGCCCGGATCTGGGGATTTGTCACCGTAACGAACAACGACACCCAGCACGTCACGACCTACATTCCGCAGTGAGCTCGGCGATGAAACCAGCGCCCGCCCTACACTAGAATGCGCGGTCCGATGACCGCGTCCCGCCAGTTCGCCCACCAGCTCGTCGACCTCCTCTTCGACCACGTCGAGAGGATCGAGTCGCGTCCGGTCGTGGACTGGAAGCCCGCGGGCGAGCTGCGGGAGCTGGTGCGCATCGACGGCAATCACGCGGACCCGATCGACCTCGCCCGCCTCGTCGCCGACTGCTCTATCCAGCTCCACCACCCGGCCTACATGGGCCATCAGGTCTGCCCGCCGCGGCTCGACGCGGCCGTCGCGGACCTGCTCATCTCGACGCTCAATCAGTCGACGGCCGTGTGGGAGATGAGCCCGATCGCGACCGTGATCGAGAAGGAGATCGTGCGCTGGCTCGCGGAGTGCGCGCGTTATCCGGCGACGGCCGAGGGCACGGCGGTGTCGGGCGGATCGGCCGCGAACCTCACCGGCCTCCTCGCGGCCCGCGCGCGCTTCCACGCCGACTCCGCGAACGCCGGCAAGCGTGCGGTGATCGTCACGTCGGTCGACGCCCACTACTCGATTGCCCGCGCCGCGGGAATCATGGGCGTCGCCGAGGAGGACGTGCTCACGGTGGCGACGGACGAGCGGCATCGGATCGATGTCGATGCCCTCGAAGACGCTCTGGCAGCGGTCGAAGAGCGTGACGACGCGGCGCCGCTGGCCATCGTCGCCACCGCCGGCTCCACCGCCACGGGCGCCTTCGACAAGCTCGACGAGATCGCCCTGCTGCGCGACCGCTACCGCACCTGGCTGCACGTCGATGCCGCGCACGGCGCGTCGGTGCTGCTCAGCGAGCGCCTCGCGCCCCTCGTGCACGGCATCGAGCGCGCGGACTCCTTCTCCTGGGATCCGCACAAGCTGATGTGGATGCCTCTCTCCCTCGGCACGATCCTCGTGCGCGACGGGGTCTGGCTCCGCCGCGCCTTCGCCCAGGACGCGCCGTACCTCTTCCACGCCGAGCGCGCCAGCGAGAACCTCGGCGAGATGACCATCCAGTGCTCGAAGCGCGCAGACGCGATCAAGCTCTGGCTGACCCTCAAGTCGAGAGGCGCCGGCGAGATCGCGGCGGCCATCGAGCGTGTCACCGATCTCACGCGCTACCTGTACGAGCGCGTCCGCGACTCCGACGACTTCGAGCCGGTGCACGAGCCCGACTGCAACATCCTCTGCTTCCGCAGGCGGGGGATGTCGAACGACCAGACCGCCGAGCTGCGCGAGCGCCTGATCCGCAGCGGCAAGGCCTGGATCACCTCCACCGTGCTTCGCGGCGAGCGCGTGCTGCGGGTGACGGTCATGAATCCGCGGACGACGGAGCGGCACATCGACGCGATGCTCGATGCGCTGCGCGACCTTTGCCGCGACTGAGAATCGTCCTGGTCGAGCCGCGCGAGGCCGGCAACGTCGGCGCGGTCGCGCGGGCGATGAAGAACTTCGGCTTCGACGAGCTTTGGATCGTCGGCGAGCATCCGGAGCTCCTGCCGGTGTCGGGTTGGTGGGCGAGCGGCGCGGACGACGTGCTCGTCGCCGCACGCTTCGCGCCGTCCCTCATGGACGCGATCGGCGATGCCCACGTGACCGTCGCCACGACCTCCATGCGCGGCCGCACCACGCCGGTCTCGTTCTCGCCGAAAACGCTCGCGGAGAAGTTCGCTTCCCTGGGCGGCGACCAGATCCTGGCGCTCGTCTTCGGCCGCGAGGACAGCGGCCTCACGCGCGAAGAGCTCGTCCTCTGCCAACACACCGCCGCCATCCCGGCGAACGCGGAGTTTCCGACCATGAACCTCGCCCAGTCGGCGTGCGTGTTCTGCTACGAGCTGTCCTCGCTCGCACCAGCACCGGTCGAGCGGACACTCGCCAGTGCGGAGCTCGTCGAGCGCATCCACGAGCGCGCCCGCGCGCTGCTGCTGGAGGTCGGCTTCCTCCACGAGAACAACCCCGACCGGATCTACGACGACCTGCGGGCCATCCTCGCCCGCGCCGATCTCGACGAGCGGGAGGCCACCATCGCTTTGGGGATGATTAGGCAGATCGAGTGGAAGCTGAGGCAATGAGAGGCCGACGCACGCCGGCAAGGAAAAGCCGAATGAAGAGGTTCGAATGAAGAGGGAAGAGGGAAGAAGCAGGCGCGCCGGTCTTCATTCTTCCCTCTGCTGCCAAACAGTATTCAGGGCAGAAGCTACACGTAGGGCGGGCGGGCACTGAGCTGGTCCGCGAACGGAGATGCGCGCGGGCGAGGCGCGCCGATGTTCAACGCGTGCGACTACGGTTCG
>JBIOTX010000298.1:0-30850 GCA_044866315.1 Thermoanaerobaculia bacterium
CCCCCCACGACTTCTGGATCGAACCGTCGACCTTCCGCCCGGCCGCGGGCGAGATGATCGCCGTAGCCCTGCGCGTCGGCGATCCCTTCAACGGCGATCCCGTGCCGCGCGACCGCACACACCTGGCGTCCTTCGTCGTCCGCGATTCGTCAGGCGAGCGCACCGTGGCCGGATTCGAGCACCGCGATCCCGCCGGCTTCGTGGCCATGGGGGAGACGACGTCCGTGATCGCCTATCGCAGCACCGCCTCCCGGCTCGAGCTGCCGAGCGAGAAGTTCGAGTCCTACCTGCGCGAAGAGGGCGCGGAGGGGCTCACCGTCGGCGACGGGATGCAGCGCGAGCGCTTCTTCCGCTTCGCCAAAGCCATCGTGGGTGAGGGCAGCATCGCCACGCCCCTCGGCCTTCGCTACGAGATCGTTCCTTCCGCGGACCTGCAGCGCTTCCAGGTGCTCCTCGACGGAAAGCCGCTGCGCGACGCCCTCGTGGTGGCCCTCTCCCGCGACGGCAAGCGCTTCGAAGCCCGCACCGACGTCGACGGCCGCGTGGCGTTGCCCATCGGCGAGGGCGTGTGGCTGATCAAGTCCACGCGCATCGCCGCGGCGCCGAAGGACTCCGGGTTCGACTGGGAGTCGCTCTGGGCCAGCCTGACCTTCGAGCGCGGCGGGAGTAGGGCGGACGTCTCGTCCGCCGCCGCCGGGCGTCTCGCCCGGCGGTGAGGGGAGCCATCCCGGTGAGGGTCGGACCGTCGTTGGAAAGGGTCGACCCGTGACTGAGCACGGGGGCTCCCCATCCGGGCAAGAGTCGACCCCTACCGCGCATGAGTCGACCCCTCCCGCGCAAGGGTCGGACCCTACCGGGCGATCAGCTCGACCCTACCGTGAGAGGGGTCGACTCTTCCTTGTGCGGGGTCGACTCTTCGCTGACAAGAGGCCGATCCTCGCTTGCGCGGCATCGACCCTCCTTCGTGCGGCCCCGACTCTCACCCCGTTAGGACGATGCCCTCTCTGCCGAGGGTGCGACTCAGAACGCGAAGCGGTTCGGCCCCGCCGAGTAGGGGCTCGATCGCAGTACCGAGGCCTGGATCCCTGCGATAGGGTAGATCCATGCTACCGAAGACATATGTTGAAACGAGCGTGATCAGCTATCTCACGGCAAGACCGAGCCGTGACCACATAGCCGCAGCACATCAACAACTTACCCGGGACTGGTGGAGCAAGCGGGCGCGGTTCGACATTTATGTCTCCGAACTGGTCGTCCAAGAGGCAAGTCGTGGCGATGCGGTGACCGCCGCCGATGCGCTGCATATCGCACTTGCCGCAGTGAACGGGATGAACTTTCTTGTGACGTGGAACTGCACTCACATCGCAAATGGATTCATACTGCAGACGGTGAACACGCTCTGCCGAGGTGCTGGCTTCGAGCCGCCGATCGTCTGTACGCCGGAAGAACTGATGGAGGGCTGAAATGGTCTGGGAAGATCCGATCGTCGCCGAAACACGCGCCCTCCGCCAGCAGTTGATGGACGAGGTCGGGAACGATCTCGACGCTCTGATCCGGTACCTGAAGGAGCGAGAGCAGGAACACCCCGAACGCCTCGTCTCGCTGCCGCCGCGACGACCGGAGGCGACGGTAGCGACGAAGGACGAAAAGTCGAGCGGCTGAGGTCCCCTTCCGACGACAAACGCGGCATCGGCAATGATGTACCCGTCACCGCGTCTTGGGGCTGCTCTCCAGCCGCCGCTGGGTAATCATCCCGAAAAAGTTCACCAGCACCGGAATGCCCGTCGTCAGCGCCGCGGCCAGGCCGGTGGTCATCGTGAGCAGGTCCTTCTGGGTCGTGAAGAGCAGAAGGAGGAAGCTGATGATGACGATGAAGAGCGGCACGCGCAGGGTCTTCCACACGCCTTCGTTGGCGATCTCGCGCACCTTCTCCACCAGGTTCTCCTGCTGCGCCGCGGCCAGGACGTAGAGCCGGAAGCTCTCGCTCATCAGCTCCAGGTTCGGACTGCGGCGCACCAGGCCCCGGGCGATGAGCCGCCGCAGGGTGCGCCGGTTCCTGGCGTGCACGAACCCGTGCCGGGCGAGGTGGAAGACCAGCAGCTTCTCATCCTCGCTGCAGCTGGACCAGAGCGATGCGTAGTACGCCTCGGCGCGCTCGCGCAGCTCATCCAGGATCTGCTCGCGGTCGAGATGCGGCTGGAGCTGTGAGGCGATGCGGCGCAGGTACGGGCTGGTCGCGGTCTCCGCCTCCAGCCAGCGCTCGGCCATCCGCCGGCGCTCGCGCTCGAGCGTTCCCTGCAGGTCCTTGGCGACGAGCACCAGCGCATTCCACGACCACTCGTCACCCGCCCCCTCGCGCTCGCGCAGCACGCGCTCCCGCTCCCGGCGCCGGAACTCCAGCTCCTCCCAGGTGATGCAGAGGAACTTCTCGAAGAGCGCGCTCCAGCGCTGGGCGTACTTGCCCTTCGGCGAGGCCGCGCGCAAAAAGTACGCCGGGGAGAACGTGGAGACGAGGAGCACCCGGCAGTCCACGCGCGCGGCCAGCTTCTCCAGGAAGCCGAGCTTCTTGGCGGTGAGATCGAAGTCGCCGGGATCGCCGTGCTCGAAGTCGGCGATACGCACCGTCGGCGCGGGCATCTTGTCCAGATCGAGCAGGGTCCGGCTCCAGGAGCCGTCCCGGTCGAGGGCGGAGAAGTGGATGTCCGTGAAGAGCAGCGGATCGCGCGGGCCGAGGACGTTCTCCAGCGGCTCGTCGCGGCGGGTGAGGAACACGTGCGCGCCGAGGACCTCGCCGCGCTGCGGCTCGAGCCAGAGCGGCTCCTGCACGTCCAGCAGCAGCACCCGGTCGGTCATGAAGCGCACCACCCAGAACAGCACGGCCACGCCGGCGGCGAGCAGACCCGCGGCGAACAGCGTGTAGGCGATGCCCATCGTGCCGCTGACCGGCACCACCGCGTCGTGCTGGATCGGCGTAACCACGTACGGGCGCGTGCTCTCCAGCGAGAACAGCGAGGGGAAGAGCAGCGGGACGTAGGACGAGAAGCGGAGCACCTGCTGGCGCACTTGCTCCTCCTTCGCGCCGTGCTCCACGGGACGCGGGAAGAGCGCCTTCGAGGCGATGGCGTCGAGGCGCACCAGGCGATCGAGGGTCAGGAGGCGCCCGTCCTCGCGCCAGCTCCAGAGCCGGTCGGCCGAGCCGTCCGCGTAGAGCTGGCGCATGGCCACCGAATCCTCGGAGTACTGCGGGATCAGGTCGGCGATGTACTCGTAGCTGAGTGGCGCCTCCCTCCGCTCGCGCAACGGCTCCTTGTCCGCGAACGTCCAGAGCGTGTTCCAGACGTTGGCGATGCGGTAGGCCAGGGCGTCGCGGCGCGCGGCATCGGCGAGCGAGGGCAGGCAGTCCTCGCCCGAACAGAGCATCCGCCCGATGTTGTTGATGCGGTTCTCGGTCTGGGCGGCCAGGCGGAGCTGCGCGTACTTGATCAGCGCCTCCTGCTCCACGCGGCTGGCCAGCTTGAAGTAGCCGATGGTCGGCATCACCGCGCAGACCACCAGCGTCAGCACGCCGGCGAAGCGATACGATAGCGGATAGCGCATCGACGGGGTGGTCAGGCGCAGCATATCCACGCACTGGAAGAGGAACCGGCCGTCGGCGATGATCAAAGCCACCACCGACGAGAGGATGAACGCAATCGGGATCCCGGCCTCGGCCCAGTCCGGCGCCGTGTCCGGCAACCAGGACGTGCAGACGCCGACGAAGAGGATCAGCGCGGCCGTGGCCAGAGCCCAGGCGATGCGCAGATGGAGCAGCTTGCCCTCCTCCCAGTCGTCGCGGGAGACCCAGGCGATGCTCACCAGCGTCTGCAGCGCGGCCACGACGAGGATCGCCGTCCGCGAGCTCTCCAGGCCGATGAAGGCGAGGGCGACGGCGAGCGCGCTGAAGGCGATGACCACGAGGATGCGGCGCAGCGGCGTGGCCACGAAGCCCATCAGCCACTCCGGTCCCGTGTTGGGCTTCCCTTCGCGCTCCTCGCGTGTCATCAGCTTCAGGGCCACCACGAACTGGAAGAGCATCACCGCGAAGAGAAGCCAGCGCACGCGCGCCGGCTTCGCCGACACCAGCAGGTCGGCGTCGACTTTCGCGACCATGCACAGGGCGAAGAGGCCGAAGGTCACGGCGATCCAGCAGGCCAGGGCGATCAGCGACGTCCGCCGCCGGTCGTGCCGGTGCAGCAGCACGTAGCAGCTCAGGAGGGCCTGTACGGGCAGGACGATGATGAACGGCAGGATGAACCGCGGCTCGAGCGCGTAGACCACGATGGCCATCGTCACCGCGGCCAGGGCGAGCACGCTCGTCAGGCGCACGTAGTCGGAGCGGCGCGAGGGATCGGGCCAGAGCGACGGCGCGCGATACCACGGCTTGAGGATCAGGATCACCGCGCCGAGGAGGATGTAGGGGAGGGCGTTGACCGTCAGCCCGATCACCGCCAGCAGCAGGGCCTCGATGTTCACCGCCCGCACCAGCCGCTTGCCGCGGAAGGTGATCAGCGTCCAGGGCGTGTTCGCCACCGGGTGGACGAACATGCGCTGGTCCTCGCCCCAGTAGTTCGACGACACGATGGCGTCGGTGCGCCCGAGGACCGCCGCGCGGAGCTTGCGGTTGTGGTCCGTCTCGGCGAAGAAGTTCTCGTGGCCGATGCGCTGCTGGTCGGAGTGGTAGACGACGTTGCCCTGCTCGTCGATCAGGGCGAGCTTCACCCCCGGCGGCGGCACGGACAGGCTGACGTCGATCAGCTGCGTGGTCAGGGCCGCCACCGGGCGCTCGGGGTTGCCCGTCGGCCGGGCGATCACGGCCTGGGTCTCGCCGGTCGTCGGCGACTGCACCCACTCCAGCGCGTACGGGTACTGCTCGCGTCCGTCCGGGCGCGGCTTGGCGTCCCAGGTCCGGCGCTCGAAGGCCTCGCGGAAGTAGCGATGTCCGGTCACGCTCACCAGCGGCTCGCGGGCGTTGCCGGCCGCGGTGTAGGCCTGCATGCCGTCCGGCTTGATCCAGGAGAAGGCCAAAAAGTACGGGTAGGCGCGGACGTCGGGCTGCTGGAAGAGCGTGTGGGCGTCGGCGAGGAGGAACTGGTACTCCTCGGGGTCGATGGCCGTGGGATCGATCTCGCACTCGTCGTCGATGCGCGAGTAGCCGACCGCGCGGGCGATGAGGTTCCACTCGCTCTGGGCCTTGCCCAGGCGAGGCTCCGCCCAGGTCTCCACGGTGCCGAGGAGCTTCGAGGCGGAGATGATGTTGCGGGTGAAGTCGCGCTCGACCTTGCGGGCGAACGAGCGCAGCTGGGTGTCCGTCTGCGTGGAGAGGCGCTGATAGGCCAGCGCGTCCAGGATGCTCAGGGTCAGGAGCATCACCCCGGCCCCGGTGCAGACCAGGAGCAGCACCACGTCGGTGATGGTCAGCGGCTGGCGCTCGGTCATCAGCAGGATGCGCAGGAACGGCCAGGCGCAGATGGCCAGGACGCACAGCGCGATCGCGCCGGCGACCTTCGAGGCCGAGATGGCTGCGGCGTCGGAGCGGAAGCGCTGCTTTTCGACGATGCCGCCGACGATCCAGGCGTCGCCGTCGGGCGCCTTCTTCGCGTCGTCGCTCGACGGGTGGCGGAACGCGTACGGCTGCGAGAACAGCACGTAGGAGTCGCCGGAGATCTGCACGTCCACGTTGCGCGTGGCGTCGCGCAGCGAGGCCGGCTTGATGTTCTCGCGCTGACGCCCGAGGAAGCCGATGGACTGCTCGGCCGAGGCGATATTGGTCAGGACCAGCTTCTGGGCGACCACGGCCCCCGCGTGCAGTTGATCGTCGTGGCGCACGGACGACCAGAGCAGCGTCGACGGCGCGTGCGGCGGGGCGAAGCTGTAGAGGATCTGCCCCTTGGCATTGGCGAGGAACACGGCGTCGAACGCGCCGAAGGCGTCGCGGCGCAGCACCGGCTCGAGGATCTTCGCCAGCGGCATCTGGTAGCAGTGCAGGACCGGCTTGGATGCCGACGGCTGATCCCGCAGCGGGACCATCCCCGCCCAGGCGATCTCCGCCCAGGTCTCCCCGTTGCGGTCGCGCAGCGTCCCTCGGACGATCTCCGTCGACGGCGACCGCACCTCCGGCAGCATCTCCTCCTCGGCCGCCTCCTGCCGCTCCACCGAGCACTTCCCGCCGGCGAACCCGCGCAGCAGCGCATCGCGGTCGTTGTTCTGCCAGTCCGTCGCCCGGGCGTAGTTGCGCACGAACCCGACGTGCGTCGTGAACGCGTCATCGAGCTGGGTGGAGAAGCTCCCGAGGATGCGCAGGTTGCGGTGGACGTAATACTCGCGCCGATCGCGCACGTACAGCCAGTACGCGGCCAAGAGACCGCCGACGACGGTCAGGGCGACCAGCAGCGGCAGCCGGGAGCCAGTGCGGCCACCTTTCCGCTCGCGAGCAGGGGCATCGGACATATCTGTTTATTTGAAGAGACAATTTTGACCGATTTCGGGGTAGGAGTCACGCGCGTTTACGCAGGAGCAGGCCCAGCAGGAGTCCCGCCGCCCCCGCCGCGAGGAGCGCTCCCCGCCGGAAGTTCAGCTCCAGTTGCACGCTGGTCTTGCTCGCCTGCGCGTCGAAGCGGCCGTGCGCGCCGTGGTCGCCGGGGAGCGGCTCCCACAGGTTGTGGGCGCGCGACGGGTCCTCGGGCTCGTCGGTCTGCTGGCCGTCGTAGCCGGTCCGGGCGAGGTACCAGTCGGCGTATCCCGGAACGAGGTTGTTGCCGACGACGGCCTTCGTGGTCGGCCAGCCGACGTTCAGCTCGCGCCGGCCGTGCTCGGCCGCCCACACGATCGCCCGGGCCGCGACTTCGGGTTGGAAGATCGGTCCCATGGGCTGGGCGCGGTGGGGAAGGTGGCTCAGGACCCAGTCGAACTGCGGGGTGTTGATCGCGGGGAGGTTGACCATGGTCAGACGCACGTTGCTGCGGTCGTGCAGCAGCTCCGCGTAGAGGGAGTCGTTGAATCCCTGGATGGCGTGCTTCGCGCCGCAGTACGCGGCCTGAAGGGGGATGCCGCGATAGGCGAGGGCCGAGCCGACCTGCACGATCACGCCGCGGTCGCGCGGCTGCATCCGCCGCAGCGCGGCCATGGTCCCCCAGACCACGCCGTGATAGGTCACGTCGGTCACCCGGCGCAGTTCCTCGGGTTTCAGCTCGCGGATCGGGGAGAACACCGAGGCCATGGCGTTGTTGATCCAGACGTCGATCGGGCCGAACGCGTCTTCGATGCGCTGGGCCGCGCTCTCCACCTGCTCGTGATCGGCGACGTCGGTGCGAACGACGAGCGCCTCGCCGCCGAGCTCCTCGACGTCGCGCTTCGCGCCCTCGAGGCCGTCGATCCCGCGCGCGAGCAGCCCCACGCGCGCGCCGCGCAGGCCGTAGGCCCGCGCCACCGCCCGCCCCACGCCGGCGGACGCGCCGGTGATGACCACGACCTGTTGCGTCATCCGCCGTCCTCCTTGCCGATCTTCACCTCGTCCCCCACCACGTCCTGCACGTACAGCATCTTCGTCGTCACCAGCGCGGCGGCGAGGAGCGGCTCGGCGATGAGCATGCCCAGCACGCCGAACACGACGCCCATCGCCGACACGCCGACAACCGTCAGCACGGGCGGGATGTCCAGGCGCTTCTCCAGGATCAGCGGCGTGATCACGTTCCCCTCCAGCTGCTGCACGAGGAGGTACAGCCCGGCCACCCAGAGCGCCTTCGACGGCGAGTCGAGGAAGGCCACGCCGATCGCGGGGATGGCGCTGATGAACGGGCCGAAGAAGGGGACGAACTCGAGCAGGGCCGCGAGCACGCCGAGGGCGACCGCTCCTTCGATGCGCAGCGCGAGCAGGCCGAGGGTCGTGATCGTGCCCACGGCGAGCATGGCCAGGAGCCGGGCGATGAGCCACTGCCGCAGCGTGACCCCGAGCGTGGTCAGCACCTCGCGCATCCGCTCCTGCTCGCGCTGAGGAAAGAGGTGCAGCAGCCCCTCGCGGTACACGCGCGGCTCGGCGGCGATGTACATGGCGATGAAGATCACCAGGATGAAGCCCCCGATGGCCGCGAACGTCGACGAGACCATGGGGAAGAGGAACTTCGTGAGTCCGCGCATCTCCTTTCCCAGTTGCGCGCGAATGCCGCTCTGCTGCTGTTGTGGTGGTTGCTGCTGCTGTGGCTTTTGTTGCTGCGTTTGTTGTTGCTGCGGTTGCTGCTGCTGCTGCGGACTGGTCATCCCGCCCGCCAGCACCTTCGCCGGCGAAGAGCTCAGCCACCGGTCGACCGAGTCCAGCGCCCGGGGCAACACGCGCGCGAGCTCCCGGCTCTGATCGCGGATCGGATTCGCCACCAGCACCCCGATCCCGGCCAGGATCCCGAGAAAGAACAGCATCGCCGCCGGCGCCCCCAGCCCGCGCCGCACCCGATGCGCCTCCAGCCAGTCGACCGCCCTTGCCAGTCCCAACCCGAACAGCACCCCGAGAAACGCCACCATGAAGATCGCGTGCGCGATCCAGAGGAAGCGCAGGAAGATCAGAACGGCGAAGACGACGAGCGCCGCGCGCAACGCGTCGGCCGCGGAGATCGAGCGGATCTGCACGAGCGGCTAGCGAGCAGTTGTCGTGCCCGGTAGACAGAGACTGGCTACTGGCTACTGGCCACTGGCCACTCCCCCGTCACAGCTTCCTCTCGATCACTCCCTCCATCGCCAGAAAGATCCCCGACAGCTCCGCGGTCGCCTCCGGACTGCCCAGCGCGAGGAGGCCCATGACCTCGTCGCGCCGGCCGGCGTAGGCGCTGAGGGCGGTGGCGGTGCGGGGCTGGCTGGCGAAGGCACCGGATTCGACGACGCGGCGGCAGCCGTCGAAGAACCTGGCTGCGGCCTGGGCGCTGAGCTGGTAGTTCATGCGCTGGGCCTCGAGCGCGGCCACGCCGACCTGGCGGTGCAGGTTCGCCATCTGGAGATCGACCTCCGTCTTCCGCAGGGTCTGCTCGACCCGGCGCGCCTCCAGTGTCGGCGGAACGTATCCGGCGAGGAACGCCAGAGCGAGGAGCACGAGGACGGCGAGGAGGAACTTGCCGGACGGGCGGCCGCGGCGGGCGGGCGGCGGGGTGGGGGGCGGCGGTGCTGGCTGCATGTGCATCAATGTAGCGCAGGTGGAGGCACGCAACCTGCTGCGCCTTGGGTCATGGGAAGTATCGCCGTCACTCTCGTCGACCGCCAGCGCTGGCTCAATGAGGTCGCCGACCTCGTGCAGGAGCCGCTCCGCGAGGCCCTCGCCGCCTCGGGACTCAAGGACTTTCTCCACGGCAAGTGGCTCGGCCACCCGCTGCATCCGGTGCTCACCGACATCCCGGTCGGCGCTTGGACGGCGGCGCTGGTGATCGATGCGGTGGAGATGATCAGCGGCGACGAGGACGTCGGGGGCGCCGCCGACCTCGCCGTCGGCGTCGGTCTGGCCGGAGCCCTCGGCGCCGCCGTCGCCGGCGTCACGGACTGGACGGAGACCGAGGGCCGCGCGCGGCGCATCGGCGTCGCCCACGCGTTGCTCAACGTTGCCGCGACCGGCCTGTACGCCACCTCGCTGGTCATGCGCCGCACCGGTGCCCGGCGCGCCGGCGTCGGCCTCTCCCTCCTCGGCTACGCCGTCGCCTCCGCGTCCGCCTACCTCGGCGGCCACCTCGTCTTCAACGAGAGCATCGGCGTCGAGGGGAGCGAGCCGGACGACTTCGAAGGGCGCTTCATGCCCCGAACCGAGTTGTGAGCAGCAGAAGCGCGAGCGCCGTGGCGATGAGGCTCGCGTAGAACGTCAGCGGCACATAGCGGACGTCGACGCGATGCCGTCCGGCGGGCACGTGGAAGCCGATGAACGTGCCGTGCAGCTTCGCGATCGGCACGCGCTCGCCGTCGACGGTGACGCGCCATCCCGGCGCGAACACCTGGCTGGAGGCGATCAGCGTCCGCGCCGGCGCGTCCACGTCGAAGCGCAGATGGGCCGGCGACTGCTGCGCGATCGGGCCGACCCGCGCGTTGCCGAAGAAGCGCCGACTCCAGCGCCTGGCCTCGAACAGCTTGCCGTCCGGTCCCTCGTAGCGCAGCACCCACGACGGCGGCGGGTTCACGCTCGGGTCGGTGAGCAGGAAGCGCACGCCGAGGAAGGCCAGCTCGGGGCGGGTGAGGTCCTGCACGCGGCGGACGTCGCTCGCGTCCTGCACGGCGATGCGCTCGAAGAAGCGCGCGTAGGCGGCGAGGGCCATGGGGTCGCTGCCGCGGATGTCTTCGAACCCGTACTGCGCCGCGGCGTTGGGGAGGAACGTCCAGTCGTGGCCGAGGATGCGCGAGGGCTCGCCGCGCGAGAGCTCGGCCAGCCGGTCGAGGATCGGCAGCCGCGGCCGATACCACGCGCCACTCACCAGGGCGTTGAAGCCGGCGTTGAAGGCGAAGAGCTCGACCAGGACCGCCAGCGCCGCCGCGGCGGGACGCGCGCGTCCGAGCCAGAAGAGGAGCAGGGACAGGACGCCGAAGCTCGCCGTCCAGCCGAGGGTGACGTTCCACCGGGCGTGCAGGAGCCAGATCGCGGCGGCGCCCACGACGAGCGATGCGATCGCGGCGGGCACGAGGCGCAGCCGCTCGACCGCGCGCGCGGCGATGATGCCGGCGAAGAAGGCGATTGCGAAGCGCAGGCGATCGTTGGCCATGAGGCTCAGCGGCGGGATGGCGTTCACGGCGCGGCCGAGAGGCGTCCAGTTCATGGAGATGAGGAAGAGCACGACCATCGCCGCGAGGAGGAGCAGGTCGCGACGCTTCGGCCGGGAGAACGGCGCGGCGAGCAGCAGTGCCAGCGGCACCAGGCCGAGGTAGGTCGGGGCGACGATGGCGTAGTTGTAGATCCAGTCCCACGTGCCGCGGGCGGGATTGCCGAAGCCGTCCGGGTTGAGCAGCAGCCAGGCGAACGCCTTCGGGAACGACGGGTGAGCCACGCCGGCGAGGCTTGCCGCGCGGGTGCTGAGGAGCGCCTGCTCGAGCACCGGCACCCACGCCGGTGCGGCCAGGAGCAGGCCGAGCAGCGCGGCCTTAATCGCGCGGAGCGACAGCGGCGCGACGAGCAGGCAGGCGATGCCGATGTGCACCGCGCTCTCCGGATGTCCGCTGCTCGCGACCGCCGCAGTGACGAGCGCCAGGAGCACGGTCCAGCGACGCCCGCCGTCGCGCGTGCAGCCCCGCACGGCGTACGCCGCGGCGGGGAGGAGACAGGTGACCGTCGTCAGCGGGTAGTAGAGGTAGACGGTCTGGAAGACCGAGAAGGCGAAGACGGCGCTGCCGAAGAGCGCCGCGGCAGGGGAGACATCCTCGTCGCGGATGAAGAGGTATCCGAAGAGCAGCGCCAGGAAGATCTTCAGCCCGGCCATGGCCACGAGCTGCTTCGGCAGGGCCACGAAGAGCGTGGCCAGGAAGAGCGGCGCGAACGGCGCAGACTGACCGTTGGCCAAGAGGGGATAGCCGGAGAACTGATGCGGGTTCCAGAGCGGCAGCGAGCCCGCGGCGAGCTGCTCGCGCACCACGTGCATCCACGGCAGGATCTGCTTGACCGTGTCGTTCGTGAGGGGGTTGCGCGCTTCGCTCACACCGAAGACGCCGCGGTACGGATAGCCGCGCATCACCTCATCCACGGGCACGGGCAGCTTCGAGGTGAAGACCGCGCCGTGCAGGAACGCGAGTGTGAGGGCCATGGCCGCCGCCGCCACCCACCATGGCACGCGCACGTACCAGCGGCGCATGGCCAGGACGATCAGCAGCGCAGGGAGGAGGATGGCTGCGCCAAAATGCACGACGGGCAGTGTATACAGTGCGTCTGATCTTGAGCCTCGCGCTTCTTTGGAGTGCGGCAGCGCCAGTTGCCGCTTTCGCCCGCGGCGGAATCGCGTTCCACTACGCGACCCCGCTGACGCCGCGCGAGCTCGACTGGTTTTCCCGCTTTGAAGTCCTCGTCACCCACGACCCGCTGCCGCCCGCGCAGGTCGACGAGCTCCATCGCCGCGGGACGAAGATCGTGCTCTACGAGTGGGCGGTGGCGTTTTACGACTCGCTGGCGACGCCCTGGCATCGCGCCCTCCCGCCCTCCGCCCTCCTGAACGCCCGCCCTCTCCGCGGTCACCTCGGCGCCCACGACGCGGACGCGTTCTACTTCGATCCGACCATGGACGGACGCGCCGAGGAGATCGCCCGGCGGCTGGAGGCCGTCGGCTACGACGGCGTCTTCCTCGACACGACCACCTCCCAGAGCGTGCACCCGGAGGCGCTAGAGGAGTTCGCGCGCCGCCATCCAGACGTTTCGTACGACGAGGCCTACGAGCGATTCCTGCGCGATCTGCGCGCGTCGGTGGACGTGATCGTCACCAATCAGGGCTATCGCGCCGCCGAGCGTGTACTGCCGTATGTCGATTGGGACGTCAGCGAGAGTCTGATCACGCATCCGCGCGATGGGAAATTCGTGTTCCGCCCCTGGAACGCGCCGGAGGATCGCTGGAACAGCGTCAGCTTCCTCATGCGCAACCTCATCGCTCCGGCCCAGCGGAAGTTCCCGCGCGTGCGCTTCGCCCACATCAACTACATCGACGCGCCCGACCCGGAGCGCATCGCCGAGATTGTCGCTATCGCCCGCCTCTACGACGCGGGCGCGGTGGTAGCCACGCCGAACGTCGGGACGACGATCGAGAGCGAGCTGCTTCTCCTCGACCTCGGCGCGCCGAAGCCGCGCGTGGAGCTGGCCCACGGTGCGTACCGCTTCTTCCAGCGCGGCGTCGTGGCCGTGAATCGCGGGAAGAAGCCGATGCGCCTGCCCGGCCGCATCGTCGTGCCGCCGGGGAAGGCCCTGGTCCAGAGGCGCGGGCGATGATCGAGATCCGCGAAGGCAGCGCCGCCGACCGCGACGCCATCCTCGCCCTGCGCGCGCGCTGCTTTCCCACCGAGGATCCGGAGAAGCGGGAGCCGGCGTTCTGGGACTGGGAGTTCGGAAGCGGCGGCCGCTTCTTCGTCGCCGAGGACGACGGGCGGATCGTCACCCACCTCGGATTCATGCCCCAGATGCACAACGTCGGCGGCGAGCGCGTGCGATCGATGCTCACCGTCGACGCCATGACCGATCCGGACTACCGCCTGCGACACCTTTTCAGCCGCGTGGCCGGCTTCGCCCGCGAGTCCCTGCGCGGCGCGGTGCCGATCAGCACCACCTTCCAGCTCCGCGACGCCGTGCTCCCCGGCCTCGCCCACAACGGCTGGAAATCCCTGCTCCGCGTGCCGGTCCTGGTTCGTCCATACCTGAGCAGCGCCGGCGGCCACGCCGGTCGTTCCGCCGACGACCTGTCGGCGCTCCCACGCGACCCCGCCTTCCTCCGCTGGCGCTTCCTCGAAAACCCTCGCTGGCACTACTGGGTCGACGCCAACGAAGACGCCTGCATCGTCACCCGCCGCACCACCCTCCGCGGCTACGACACCCTGGCCATCGTGGACCTCGGCTTCCGCAACCCGCGCGCGCTGCGCGTCCTGCTGCGCGAGGCCCTCGCCCGCGGCCGCACCGTCGGCTGCCGGCTCGCCGCCGTGCTGCTCACCCTCGGCCATCCCGCGTTGCCGATGCTCGTGCGGGCGGGCTTTCTCCCGTCGCCGCATCGCTTCCGGCTCCTGGTCAACATCTTGGACGACTCGCTGCGCGTGACCCGCGCGAAGTGGGCGCTCACCTGGGCGGACACGGACCACCTCTGATGCACGCGCTCTTCGTATTCGCCCACCAGGACGACGAGATCGCGATGGCCGCGCGGATCGCGCACGTCCTGCGCTCGGGCGGGTCGGTGTCCTGCGTTTACCTGACGGACGGGGAAGGCCGCGGCGCGGCCTCGCACGTCCGCGACGAGGAGAGCCGCCGCGTGCTCACGCACCTCGGCGTCGACCTCGGCCGCGTGCACTTTCTCGGCTCGCGCGCAGGGATTCCGGACGGCCGCCTGGTCGAGCACCTCGGCCGCGCGCTCGACCTCCTGGAAGGCGCGGTGCCGGAGCGCGTGGACGAGGTCTACTGCCTGGCCTGGGAGGGCGGGCACCAGGACCACGACGCCTCCCATCTCGTGGCCGTCGCCTTCGCCCGGCGGCGCAGGATCGTCGAGCGCTGTTTCGAGCTGCCGCTTTACCATGGCTACGACACCCTCGCTCCCCTGCGCGCGGGAGCGCCCTGGACGAAGAGGAGGATCCGCTTCAGCGAAGGATTGCGCATCGCCTTGCTCTGCCGTTTCTATCGCTCCCAGCGACGGACGTGGATGGGGCTCCTGCCCGGCGCGCTCGTGTACCTCATCGTGCGGCGGTGCGAGTGGTCGCGCCGCGTCGATGCTGCGCGCCTCACCGAGCGGCCGTACGCCGCAACGCTCTTCTACGAGCGCCGCTTCGGCGTGAGCTGGGAGGAGTTCGCCCATCACGCCCGGGGATTCCTCGATGCCTGAATGCGTTGCCTGCGGCGGCGCGCAGTTCACCCGGCGGCAGCTGCTGCCGGGGTTGAACGTCGACCGCTGCGCCGGATGCGGGCTGCTCATGAGCGACATCCGCCATGAGAGCCCGGTAGCGTTCTTCGACTTCGACGACGACCTCTACGCCCGCTCCATCGGCGTGGTGCGCCGCCGCCAGGCCCTCGACATCATCGGCCATGCCCGCTCGCACGCATCGGCGGGCGACTGGCTCGACGTCGGCTGCGGCTACGGCTTCCTCCTCGAGGCCGCACAGCGCGCCGGCTTCCGCGTCTCCGGCATCGAGCCGAACGAGCGCGCCGCCCGGCACGCCCGCGGCCTGGTCGGCGACGTCGTCCGCCAGGGCAAGCTCGTCGACCTCGACGTCCCCGCGGACGTGATCTCCACCCTCGACGTCATCGAGCACATTCCGCCCTCCGACCTCCCCGCGTTCGCGCGCGCCGTCCACCGCACCCTCCGCCCGAACGGCATCTGGATCATCAAGGTCCCGTCCACCGAGGGCTTGTTCTTCCGCTTCGCGCACGCCCTGGGCCTGCGGCCGGTCATCCGCCGGCTCTGGCAATACGGCTTCGAGTACTCGCACACCGTGTACTTCGAGCGCCGCACCCTCACCGCGTTCCTCGGTCGCCACGGCTTCGAGGTCCTCGCCGCGCGCTACCTCGAGGACGTCCCCACCGACACCGCCATCCCGCGCATGAGCTTTGACGGCAAGACCCCGCGCTGGATGGCGGTGCTGAGCGTCGTGCCGGTGTTTCTGATCAATCTGATCGAGCGGGTGAGGGGGAAGTCGGATGCTCTGCTGGTGATTGCGCGTGCTGCAGCACCACCGCCTCGATCGGCCCCCCGTTGATCGGCTCGCGGGGGATGGCCTGCAGATCGAGGTTCACCGCCGAGATGAGGAGCTGGACGCTGGTGGTGATGAGCAGCGCGGAGAGTACGACCGTGCCGGCGGGCGCGGGGACGCGATGGGTCGCGTACCACCACCAGTGATAGCCGCCGTAGACCAGTCCGGCGCCGAGGAGAGGGATCCCCAGGGCGAGGTGGAAGGACTCCATGTTGAAGTCGTAGACGAAGTTTTTGAGGGTCACCCGCCGCAGGAGCGACCAGAGCAGGCGCCCCGGGAACTGGCGCACGACCCGGCCGATGCGCAGGCTGGAGGTCTCGCCGGCGTACCGGGCGGGCGTCGGCACTTCCTTGACCACGGCGCCCAGCAGATAGAGGTGGCTGAGCATCGAGGTCTCGAAGAAGTATCCCGAGTCGATCCGGTGGATGGGGAGCTGGGAGAGGACGTCGGCGCGGATGGCCACGAAGCCGTTGGTCGGATCGAAGCACTGCCAGTATCCGGTGGCGGCCTTGGCCAGGAAGCTGAGGATGACGTTGCCGATGCGGCGCACCAGGGGCATCGAGCGGATGGCCTGGAAGTCGCGGAAGCGGTTGCCCTTGGTGTAGTCGGCCTCGCCGTCGATGAGCGGCTGCACGAGCTGGGGGAGGAGCCAGAGCGGCATCTGTCCGTCGCCGTCGACCTTGACCACGATGTCCGCGCCGGCCTCGAGGGCCCTGCGGAAGCCGGTGATCATGGCCCCGCCGACGCCGCGGTTCTCTTCGTGGCGCAGGACGAGGATGCGCGGATCGATGCGGGCCCAGCTCTCCGCAACCGCGGCGGTGTCGTCGCGCGAGGCGTCGTCCACGACGATGATGGTTTGCACCACCGCCGGCATCTGCCGCAGCACGTCCGGCAGCTCGGCCGCGACGTGGTACGCCGGCACGACCGCCGCGATGTGCACTTCCGGCCGCCGGCGCAGGCGCAGCCGGGTCACGCTCACGTCTTTCCCTCCGCGATCCGGCTCGTCTCCGCGTCCGTCCGCTCGATCACGTACACCCGCACGTTCTCATCATCGCGGAAAACGCGCATGTTGCGGTGGGAAAGCTGGTACAGAAAGCACCAGGTCTGGAGGCGCTGCTCGACGTCGGCGCGGGAGAACCGGGACGCCCAGGTGTTGATCTCGAAGGGGTGGGGGTTTTTCTCCACGGCGACGAAGACGTACTTGGTCGGGATCGGCACGATCGGGGCGTCGGGGTCGTAGCGCTCGAGGAAGTCCGCCGCGGCGAGGTGGAAGCCCTTGCCCAGGACCATCGGGTACTCCTGCCCGTAGGTCACCAGCGTCCAGGTGAAGGGCTCGTGCCGGCGCTGGATCTCCAGCACCGCCTGGGCCGTGCCGCTGTAGCCGGAGTAGTTGATGAGCTTCTCGTGCGCGCCCGCGAGCGGCACGCGCCAGAGCCACAGCGCGAGGAGAACGATCGGAACGGCCTTCACCACCCGCACGCGCGGGAGTTGCGCCAGGGCGACGCCGATGAGGATCGCCAGCGTCATCGCCAGCCAGGACGCGTTGCGCCGCACCTCCACGATCTCCGGCCAGCCGAACCGCGAGGCCACGTGGGTGAGCAGGAACATGATTGCCGCCAGGCCGGCCCAGACCAGCGGCGGCTTCCTGCGCGCCACGAGCACGATGGCGATGACCAGGCAGGCGATGAGGAACGGCGTGATGGAGACCCAGGTGATGATCCGCGCCGCGTCGCCGGTGCGGAGGAAGGGGAAGTAGTACATCGCCCCCGCGGTCGCGCCGCTCGCATCGGCGGTCCCACCGAGCCGGGGGTAGGCGATGTAGGCCAGCATCCACGTCGAGCCGAGGGCCACGCCCATCGCGCCGGTGAGCACGGCCCGGCGGAGGTCGGCCCACGGCGCGCGCGCCGCGATCACGGTGACGATGCAGAGCAGCACCAGCGGCACGAGAACGCCCGGATGGGTGGCGGCGATGGCGGAGGTGCAGAAGAGGAAGCCGGTGAGATTCCAGGGCGACGGGGGCACGGGGGCATGGGGGGGCGGGGGGAGACGTTCCCCCTCGCGCCCCCGTGCCCTCGTGCCCTCGTGCCCCGGTAACTCCAGCCACGCGAACAAAAACATCGCCGCCGGAAACAGCAGCACGATGGCCAGCTCCTGCGGCAGCGTGGCCGTCTCGCGCTGGAACACGGTCAGCAGCACGTCCAGCTCGGCGCGGGTGGGCGGGAGGTCGGCGTAAGGCATCCGCGCGAACTCCTTCGCCTGCTCGATGTTGTCGGTGATGATGCTGCCGCCGAGGAGGAAGTACTGGCGGGCGCCGCCGATCATGGTGGCGAAGATCGCCCCGGCGGTGAGGCCGGCGCCGAGGCTGCCGGTCAGGCGGCGCGCGGTGTCGGCGACGGCGATCGTCATCAGCACGCCCACGATGGCCCCGAAGAAGTTCATCAGCAGGATCTGGTCGACGTTGGTGAGCTGGTGGATGGCCATCAAGAGGAAGTGCATCCCGCGCGGGTACGGACCCCAGGCCGGATCGACCTGCCGTCCTTCCTCGAGGAGGCGCATCAGGTAGAGATGGACGTAGGTGTCGGAGAAGCCGAGGTTGGCGGTGGCGAACGGCCGGTAGAGGCGGATCGCGGCTGCGCCGGCGACGAGCGCGCTCCATCCGGCGAGATGCCAGCGCGCGGCGGGAGCGGCCAGCGCGGCGTTCAGCCGCGCGATGCCGCGCTTCCACGCCCGGCGCGCGCGGCGGCGGACGTTCACGCGCCCCTCGAGGACGTTCAGCGAGAAGAGCACGACCGAGCGGTAGAGGTCCTGGAGGATCGCCGTCACCGGCCGGCCGGTCACGCGCGCGCGGACGAAGAGCACGAGCGCGGCCAGGAGCAGGACCAGCGTGAGCGTGGAGTGGATCTGGAGGAGGGTGAAGACCTGCCCGCTGAGAGTGAGCAGGGTGATCCCGAACCCGAGGCACCACCAGAACCACTGCAGGCGATCGAATTCGGCGGGGCGCGGCCGGGCCAGGCGCGGCACGGCCACGAACAGCACCACGAGCGCCGCCGTGATGCGCAGGACCGCGTCGATGCCGAGCAGGGCGTACATGATGATCAGTAAGCCGCGTAATAGTGGTAATCCAGCTCCCCGAGCACCTGGCGCATGGCCCGTGCGCTCAGGAGAGCGAGGACGGCCGCGCCGGCGACGAGGCCGAGGACGGCCGCCGAGTAGTGAATGGCCCGGCTGCAGACGAAGCCGACGGCGACGTTCACGACCAGGGCGATGCCCACCGCGCGCGTGACCAGCTCCACGCGCGAGAGCGTCAGGAGCATGAGCACGTTCTGCAGCGCGAACATGAAGATCACGTAGCCGACCGTCGCGCCGATGAAGACGCGCGTGGTGGTCACGGACAGCAGCGGCTCGTAGATCGGCAGCGCCGGCATGCGCCGCAGCAGCAGGGCGACGAGCGCGGCGCCGGCGGCCGCGACGACGGACGCGCCGGCGAGGGCCAGGGTGCGGCGGCGGTGGTCGCCGCGCGAGGCGGCGGTGAAGCGCGCCACGTCGAGGCTCTTCACGCGCTTCTCGCCCGGCACGAGCTTCTCGGAGAAGCGCTGCGTCGCGTGCTCGACCACCCCGCTGAGCAGCATGACCACCACCAGGGCCAGGTCCATCCCCAGCTCGTAGCGCACGTTCAGCCAGAAGCCGTACGGCGGAAAGTCCTCCCGGCCGGTGGCGGACGTCCAGGCGATCACGCGGTCGGCGAAGAGGAAGCTGTTGTAGAGGATGCCGTAGAGGAAGAAGCGCGAGGTGCTGTAGACCAGCACCGTCAGGCGCGGCGGATTCACGACCTCGCGCTGCCGTGGCAGCCGGTCGAGGTGGTATCGCGCCAACGCGTAGCTGAGGGAGTCCGCGACGACGAGGCCGACGGCGTTGGCCAGGATCGGCGTCGCCCCGAACAGTTTCGCCGCGACGAGCACCGACGCCAGGGCCACCGCCGTTACCAGCAGGAACAGCCAGGTCTTGCGCACGAGGTAGATCAGCGACCAGTTCAGCCAGAGGATCGACAGCCCGGCGTAGTACCCGGCCGCGGTGAGGACCATCGACCACGGCAGGAGGCTGAATATGGCGTTGATCGCCAGCGCCGGCACGATCAGCAGGAGGACGATGCGCAGCGAGATGCCCCACGCCCGCAGCGCGGTCCAGCGGGCCAGGCTCTCCTGCTCCTGGTAGACGTAGAACAGCCCGCGCCGGACGATGGTCTGCATGAAGCCGCCGGTGACGACGTAGCTGGCGATGAACCCCAGCGCGATCGCACTGCCGGTGCGCGGGTCCATCTCGATCGCCCCCCAGACGCCGTAGCCCCAGGCCAGCATGGCCACGGCCTGCAGGGCCATGGGCAGGGAGAAGGTGAGGCCGGTGGCGTAGTTCTTCAGGAAGCGCACCAGTGGCGTCACCCGCGGCTCGGGATCCTCCCCCTCGGCCTCGGTGCGGAAGCGGCCGTCCTCGAAGCGCGTGTAGATCCAGCGCGCCAGGTCGAAGAGATCGCGCGCGCCATAGTCGCTGCGCGCGTCGGCGTCGCGGTAGCCCATCACCTCCAGGTGCGCGGCGATCTCCCACTCGTCCTTCGGCGCGCCGATCAGATCGATCACGCGCTGGCCCACCTCGTGCGCAGACTCGCGGGGAAACAGGCTCGCGCTCATGCCTCTGCCCCCTGCGCCCTGCCCCCTGCGCCCTCAAGGTCCCGGTACAGATCGAGGTACTTCCCGATCGTGTGATCGAGCCGGAACTCGTCCATCATCTTCCCCCGCGCCTTCGCCCCGAGGCGGAGGCGGAGGGTGGGGTTGTCGAGGAGGCGCGCGACTTCGGCGGCGAAGCGCTCGTCGTCCCGCGGCTTGACCAGCACGCCGCAGCCTTCCAGAGCCTCGCGCACGCCGCCGACGTCGCTGGCCACGACCGGCTTCTCGCAGGCCATGGCCTCGATGACCGAGTACGGAAAGGCCTCGGAGATGCTGGTGAGGAGGACCACGTCGGCGTCGGCGTAGGCGGAGACGACATCCTCGGTCGCGGAGCCGATGTGCACGGTGTCCTCGACGCCGAGGCGCTTGCGGAGGGTGAGGCAGCGCCGGTAGTACGGCTCGTCGGCGACGGCACCATAGACCGTGAAGCGCGCCCGCGGATGGGTGGTTTTGAGGCGCGCGGCCACGCGGATCAGGGTCTCGATGTCCTTGAGCGGATCGATGCGCGCCGTGGCCACGACGTGCGGCTCGCCGTGCGTCTTCGGCGCGGAGCGGAAGAGGTCCGGGTCGACGCCGTTGTAGATCACCCGGATCTTCTTCTGCGGCGTGGCGTGGGCGACCTCCCAGCGGGTGTTGTAGTGGCAGACCGGCGCGACGATGTCGGCGAAGTGGTAGTTCGCCCGGACGATGGCGGTGATGAAGTCGAGCAGGAACTGCTTGCAGAAGAAGAGGCGTCGGAAGCGGGAGAGGAAGAGGTACTGCTCGCGCAGGTAGACGCCGTGCTCGGTGAGGATCATCGGCGTGCCGTGGCGGACCTTGGCGGTGATGCAGGGGATGCCGCAGAACGCCGCGGCCGTGGAGTGGGTGACCGAGGTCTTCGGCACGCGCACGTTCAGGACGATGAGGAAGTGGTAGAGCCAGCGCAGGCACTCGGTGAGATCGAAGAGCGTCGGCTCGACGCGGCGCGCGCACGACTGGACCACGTCCTTGAACGCCTTCCACACCGCGCGCGACTTGAAGGACGCGTTGTAGTCGTAGACCCGGAAGTAGTCCTCCAGCCCGACCAGCACGCGGCCGAGGGTGGGGGAGTCGTCGGGATGGGCGCAGATCACCGTGACCAGCTCGCGGAAGAGGGGAAGGAACTCGCGCTCGATGGTGTCCTCGCTGGTGCGGCGCTTGCGGTCGTAGAGCTGGGCGAAGGGGATGTCGGTGATGAACTCGGCCGGCTCCTCGATGCCCCAGAGCGGCACGCCGATGATGCGGCGAACGTTGTCGGGCGGATCGAACTGCTGCTCGATGTGCGGGTTCATCATCAGCGGCAGGAGGGTCCAGCGGACGTCGGGCGTGTTGCGCAAGAGCGCGTCGCACCACGTGCTCACCCCGCCCGGGCTGTACGGGTAGGTCCCCTCGGTGGTCATGAGCACGGACAAGCTCATGGAGCGCCGGCGCTCCACTGCAGTTGCTGGCGCAGTTTCCAGCGCTCCACGCGGAGGGCCAGGAGGTCGGACTCGCGCCGGGCGACGTTGCTGGTGACGTCGACGAGGTCCGCCTCGGGGCGCACGCCCGCGCGGACCAGGCGGACGACGGACTCCTCGCGCCGCCTCGCGACATCGACGGCCTGCTCGAGCAGGGCCAGGCGCTTGTCGTTGGCGTCGAGGGCGAGGCGGAGGAGGTCGATGCGGTTGCGTCGCGCGGCCTCGGCGAGGCTCTGCGCGCGCTCGGCCTCTTCGAGCTCGATCTTGGCCTGGGCGATGCGGTGCGCGGCGGCGCTCTCGAACATCGGCAGGGTCAGCGACACGCGTAGGCCGTAGATGCCGAACGTGCCGTCGTCGCCGGGTACATTGGCCACGCCGGCGAAGCCGGAGAGCATCACCTGCGGCCGCCGGAGGGCGATCGCGTCCTCCAGGGCGAGCCGCTTCCGGACAACGACCGGATCCGTGGAGCGAAGCCTGCCCTGAGCGGAGTCGAAGGGGGCTTCAGCCCGCCGGATCGACTCCTCAATGGTCGGCCGGAGCTCATCCGCCGACCGATCCCCAATGAGCTGCTTGAGCCGCGCCTCCGCGTCGAGCCGCTGCAGCTCCAGATCGACGAGCATCGACTCCGTGGCCAGCGCCTGATCCTCCCACTGCGCGGCGGTGAGGTTCGAGATCTGTCCGGCCTCGAGCATCGCCGTTGCCCGGCGGCGCAGCGACTCCGCGCGCGTGCTGCCGTCGCGAAGCATGGCCATGCGCTGTTGCGCCAGATACAGCGCGGCGAACGCGTCGAGCGTCTCCCGGAACACCTGCTCGGCTTCGCCTTCCGCGCGGCGCCGGAGGAGCTGTGCGTCGGCGCGGATGCCCGCAAGCCGCCGCGCGGCCGCGCCGCGGTCGAGAAGCGGATAGTCGACCGAGACCAGCGCGGTGAGGGCGTCGTACTCGGCGATGTCCTCGGTGAGGATGTTCACGTTGCGCGCGGTGCTGATGCCCGTCTCCGCGCGGATGACGGGGGAGGCGCCGACGGGAAGCGTCTCCAGCGCGCGGGCCTGCGCGTCGTAAGCCGTCTCCGCGGCGCGCGTGCGCATGGCGCGCTCGACGGCGTCGGGAAAGGTGAGCGTGACGACGACGGCCGCGATTGTGAGCATCAACGCACCGTGATCACCGCCTGCTGCCCGGCCTGCAGCACGCCGTCGGGATTGGGGAGATCGATCACCAGGGACGCGCCGGACGGGCCGGGGAGGATGGTCCGGATCGGCACGTTGAAGCGCCGCGGCGGGACGGTGAGGACCTTCACCTCGACCGGCATGCCCGGCCGGACATGGCGCAGGAGCTCGGGCGCGATCGCGCCGCGCACTTCCACCGTGGTCGTGTTCGAGATCTCGGCGACGGGCTCGCGGACGAAGATGCTCTCGCCGGGGCGCGTGAAGACGCGCGTGACGACACCGGGCAGCGGCGCGGTGACATTGAGCAGGGTCTTGCGCTCGGCGAGGAAGGCCTCGTCGGCGCGGGCGCGCTCGAGCTCCAGCTCCAGCACGGTCGTATCCGTGGGCGTGGCGGCCGGCGTCATCAGCCGCTCGCGCTCCGCCAGCCACTCCCGCAGGGCGAAGGCGTGCTCGTTCTCGGCGTTCTCCAGCTCCTCCCGGGAGATGTCGCGGGTCTTGTAGAGCTCCCGGTAGCGGGCCAGCTTGGCCTCGCGGTTCTTCAGCACCTGCGCGGCGGCGCGCTCGCGGGCGCCGGAATCGGTGTTCCTTCGGGTCGGCCGCGGTGCGCGCGCGGCCTTGAGGCGCTGCTCGGCGAGGACGACCTGGGCCCGGGCGTGGGCGAGGTCGCGGTCGATGGCGGGATTGACGATCGTGGCCACGACGTCGCCCTGCTGCACGACCGAGCCCTCGCGGACGGTCAGGGTGGCCACGCGGCCGTCGACGGTGGTGACGGCGTTGGCCACCTGGGCGCTGGCGACGGCGCCGCGGATCTCCAGCCGCGGGGCGTCGGCGGCCACGGCGGCGTCGCGCTTTTCACTGCAGCGCGCGAGCAATATGAGGGATGCGGCAACGCTGAGCAGCAGGGCGGTTGCCCGCAACAATTCACCTCCCGGCCTGGCTTGCGGCGAAAATCTTGCAAGGGAGCTCTGCAAGAAGCGTGTCACGCATCTCATTATGAACCGCGCCTCGCTGCTGGCCCCCGCGGTTGCGCTGATCCTCGGCGTTACCGTTTCCGGTGTAGCAGGGTGGTGGATCGTCCGCGAGGCCCGCGCCTCGGCAGCGAGCGAGATCGCCGCGGCCGCGGCCCTGGCCTCGACGGCCATCCGCGGCGGCAGCGCTCCGGCCGAGGTTCTGGGCGCGCTGGAGGCCGTTCCGGCGGTGAGCTCGGCGCGGCTCCACCGCGCCAGCGGCGACCTGGTCGCCGAGTACGCGCGCCCTGCGGCACCCCAGGGACTGGCCGCCCGCTTCGCACCGCCCGAGGTGACGTGCAGCGGCATTGCCCTCGCGGGCGGGATCCCGGCCCAGCTCTGCATCGAGTCCTCTCCCGCCGCCGTGGCCCCGGCGGTCCGCATCGCCCTCACCCTCCTCGGCGTCACCACCGTCGCAGCGGTCGTGCTGGGTCTCATCGCGGCGAGGCTGCTCGCCCGTGCGTCCGGAGCCTCCATCGACCACATCACCGAGGTGATCGACAAGGCCTCGCGCGAGCGCGCCTATTCGCTACGCGTCGATCCCGCGAAGGTAGCCCAGAAGCGTCTGGCCGCCTCCGTGAACGATCTGCTCGCCCAGATCCAGGAGCGCGACGTCACCTTGCGCCGGCGCGCCACGGAGATCGAGGCGGTGAACAAGGACCTGGAGTCGTTCGCCTACTCCGTCTCCCACGACCTGCGCGCGCCGCTGGGCAGCGTCGACGGTTTCGCCCAGGCCATCGAGCTCGATCACGCCGACAAGCTCGACGAGACGGCGCGCGAGTACCTCGGCTGGATCCGCGAGGGCTGCCGGCAGATGCGCGATCTCATCGACGGCATGCTGCAGATGTCGCGGCTGACGAAGGTCGAGGTCCAGCGCGAGACGGTGGACCTGAGCTCGATCGCCCATTCCGTCGCCACCTCGCTCCAGCAGGCCAATCCCGCGCGCGCGGTTACGTTCGACATCCGCGACGGCATCCGCACCATCGGCGACGAGCGCCTCCTCCGGGCGGTGCTCGAGAACCTGATGGCGAACGCCTGGAAGTTCACCCGCGACCGCGCCGACGCCCGGATCGAGTTCGGCGCGGCGAACGGCGCGTACTACGTCCGCGACAACGGCGCGGGCTTCGATCAGGCCCACGCCGACAAGATGTTCCGCCCCTTCCAGCGCCTCCATTCGATGCGCGAGTTCGAGGGGACGGGCATCGGCCTGGCGACCGTGCAGAAGATCGTCGAGCGGCACGGCGGCCGGGCCTGGGCGGAAGGGGAGGTGGGGCGAGGCGCTACTATCTTCTTCACCACGGCCTCCACCCCCGACATGGTGCATGCATGAAAAAACCTCTCCGACTGCTGCTGGTTGAAGACTCCGACCTGGACACGGCGCACCTGCTGCTGGAGCTGAGGCGCGGCGGCTTCGAGCCGCAGTTGAGGCGCGTGGAGACCGAAGACCAGTTCGCCGCCGCGCTGCACGAGGGCGGCTGGGACGCCATCATCGCCGACTACCACCTGCCGCGCTTCTCCGCCCCCGAGGCCCTGGAGGTGTACCGCCTCAGCGGCCTGGACATCCCGTTCCTGGTCGTCTCCGGCGCGATCGGCGAGGAGACGGCCGTGGAGCTCATGCGCGCCGGCGCACACGACTATCTGCTCAAGCACCACCTCACCCGCCTGGCCGCGGCGGTCGACCGCGAGCTGCAGCAGGCCGCGGCGCGGCGCGCCAAGCGCCGCGCGGAGAGCCTGTTCCACGCCGTGCTGCGCGCCTCGGCGCTGCCGAGCGTGCTCATCGACCGGATCACCCTGAACATGGTCGACGGCAGCGACAGCTTTCGAAAGCAGTTCCTCGGCGGCGCCGGCGTCCTTCGCGGCCTGTTCGACATCATCGAGTTCAGCCAGCCCGAGCGCATCGAGCAGCTCATCGCCCGCGGCTCGGGGACGGCCTGGTCCGCGGTCTATTACTCGAATGGCGTCGCCCGCGTGGCCAACGTCCGCTGCTACTCGGTCGAGCATGAGGGGGCCAGCTACGCCTACCTGCTGATCGAGGACGTGACCGAGCAGCACTACCTCAAGGCCGCGTTCGACGCCGTGCCCGACCCGCTGCTCATCGTCAACTCGCAGCAGAAGCTCCTCTACGCCAACCGCGCCGCGGAGGAGGTGTTCGGCAACCTCTACTTCGGCATGGACATGACCTCCGTCGTGCGCACGCCCTCGCAGGGCGAGCAGATCGAGATCGGAAACCATCTCTTCGAGGCCACGCCCGTGCCGTTCCGCTTCGCCGGCGAGGCCGAGACCTCGACCATCCTCACCCTTCACGACGTCTCCGCGGAGCTCGAGCTGCAGCACCTGGCCGCGCACGACCCGCTGACCGGCGTCTACAACATGCGCTCGTTCGAGGAAGTGGTGGCCGGACAGCTCGACGAAGGCGGCACCCTGGCCCTGCTCGACCTCGACCACTTCAAGCCCATCAACGACGAGCTCGGACACGCCGCCGGCGACGCCGCCCTGACCGCGTTCACCACCCTCATGAGCGGCGAGATCCGCCCCACCGACGTCCTCGGCCGCCTCGGCGGCGACGAGTTCGCGATCTTCTTCCCCGGCACTCCCCCGCAGACCGCCATCGAGCGCATCGCGTCCATCTACGCCCGCCTCGCCCGCACCCCGTTCCGCTGGGACAACGCCACCCGCGCCCTCAGCGTGTCATGCGGCCTCTCCGAGGCGCGCGCCGGCGACACCCCCGAGTCCCTCCGCCGCCGCGCCGACGACGCCCTGTACGAAGCGAAGCGCCAGGGGCGGGGGCGGTGGGTGATTGCGCGCGCCCCCCGCTCGCCCGCGCCGCTCGTTCCGCGCGAGGCGGAAGCCAGGCCGTAGGGCGAGCGTCCCGCTCGCCGCTGAAGCCGCCGGGACGGCCGCCCTACAACGGGCTCATTTCTTAAGCCTCCGAAACGCGGTCGGGGTCATTCCCTTGGCCTTCACGAACGCGCGGTGGAGGGTGGAGCGGGTGCCGAAGCCGGAGCGGGTGGCGATCTCCTCGACGGACAGCGGCGTGCGCTCGAGCAGGCGCGCGGCGTGCTCGACCTGCCGGCTTCGGAACCACTCCATGAGCGGCTGGCCGAGGATCTGGGTGGCGAGGAAGCTCGTGTACTCGGGCGTCAGGCCGATGTCGGCGGCGAAGTCCTTCCCGCGCACCCGCCGTTTCTTCTGGTAGCAGTCTTCGAGGAAGACTTGGGCCGCGCGCTGGTAGCGCTGCCGGTCGAAGTAGGTAAAGGTGCGCCGTTTCTTCCGATGCGTCACGTCAGGGTGTGACGGGACACAGGAAATCTGTACCCCGCGCGCGGCGAGGAAATGAAGAAAAAAAGTCCGGGGTGGGTCGCGGTTGGACCCATCCCCGCGCTAGCGGATCGGGACGCCGAAGCGGGCCTGCAGCCAGAGCCTCACCAGCTGGACCCGGCTCGGTCCGACGGGCGGTTGCAGCCGCGCCTGTGAGGTGACGCCGACCGGCGGTTGCGCACGCGCCTCTGGCGGATTCGTGGGAGGCGTAGAAGCTTCCTCTGCCCACACCGGTACAGCCAATACCAAGGCAGCCACCACGGCCGCGGCCCACCGCGAAAAGACACTTCGCATATGCCCTCCTGCGCCAGCGCCTTGGCTGGACGCTGCGATGGTGGCACCGGAGGGCCGATGGTTAATTGAAAGTATCTGGCGGGGGCACGAACAGCAGCTCCGGATGGCGCTCCGTCTGGCGCAGGAACTTCCGGATGCCGTGGATGACGTCCCGGCTCAGGCGCCGATCTGCAGCTGCCTCCTTGAGATACGCGAGCGCGGTCAACGCGCCCGTCAGAATGCCCGCGTTCTTCAGCACGCGGAACGCGTGCACCGCCACTTTCTCGATCTCCCTGAAGCGTCCGAGCACGAAGAGCGCGTCGGCCATGTCCACGCCTGCCAGCGCGGCATCCGTGACCATGCCGATCTCCTCGAATGCCGCGATGACGTCGCGCAGCCGCTGCACTGCTGCGGTGGCGTTGCCACCGTGCAGGACGACGCGGGCCAGCCCCCACTCGGTGCTCACTCGATCCGAGGCAGGCCCCATCTCTCGGAAAACCACGAGCGCCTTCGTGAACAGGACCGTTGCTTCGCCGAGCTTTCCCCGCTCCAGTTCGCAGAGCGCGAGAACGTAGGAGCCCTTTGCCATCCACTGCGGATCGTGCAACTCCTCGCCGTAGTCGATGACCTGACGAAGAATGTCACCTGCCTCGTTCAACTGCGCCGCTTCGTACTTGATCTCGCCGCGCAGGAAGAGCGCCTTCATCACCCGATGCTGTTGGCCGAGGAGCATGTACTTTTGCGCCGCTTGATCGGCATGCTCCTCTGCCTTCGCAAGGTCACCTATCTGGTAATACGCCGCTGCGCGCACGAGCTCCACGGCCGCAAACCCATGCTCGTGAAACCGCAAATGCTTGTACGCGCGCTCCGCGCGGCGCAATGACTCCAATGCCTCGTTCAACTCGCCGAGCCGCAGCAGCGCATTCGCCCGCTCCTTCCAGGCCGTGCCGCGCAGCTCGTACACCGCGCTGTTGGGGTAGAGATCGTCCGGCAAGGCGTCGGCGATGACCTGGGCGTTGTCGGCGTGCGTCAGCGCCACGAGCGGCTCGCTGGCCACGATGGCATGGGCCCGAGCATTCAGCTTGCGGACGACCCCTCCGGTGTGGAACTCGCGCTGGCGGGACAGGTTCCAGGCCGCCTTGGCCGGCTTCTCGAAGTACGGCTCCAGCAACGCCTCCGCCTCGGCATCCTCGTCCGCGCAACGCTGGGCATAGGTCCGGAGCGCTTCCACCGTGAGCGGAACGATCGGCCGCCAGGCCTTCGGGTCGCGCAGTTCTTCTTCCGCCACCGCGTAAAAGTCCATGCGGGTGCCGCACTCCGAGCAGGCCGCGGCGTGGCGCTCGATCTCGGCCGCACGTCCGGGCGGCAGCATGGTCGTATCGTGGATGAACAGGGACAGCTCGAGATCGGGGATGTGCTCGTCCATCACGACCGCTCCATGATCGTCCGGTAGGCTTCGAGGGCGCGTTGCCGGCATTTGAAGAGCGTCACCTTCACCGACCCGCGCGTCAGTCCGAACGCGTCGGCGAGCGCCTCGGTGCCCTCGCCCTCCACGTAGAAGCGGCGGAGCAGCTCCCGGCATCGTCCGCCGACGCGCGCCAGGATCTGGGCCAGCAGCTGCTTGCGCTCCACCTCGTTGAGCAGCGCGTCACCGGGCGTGGCCGGACACGGCTCCTCTCCGCAGAAGATCGCTCGCGATGCGATCGTCCGCCGCAGGTAGTTCTTGCTGGCGTTGCAGATGGCGCCGATGAGGTACGGCTCGAGTGACTCCACGTCGGCGGCGTGCTGAAAGTAGGTCGTGAAGACCTCCTGCACCAGCACCTCAGCGTCGGTCGACGCAATTCCGTACCGGCTGATGGCGACTCTTTGTAACCTCGGTGCGTATCGCAGGTAAGCCTCCTCGAATGCCGCGACCGCGCCGTACGCCGGGGGTGCCGGCGGCGACTCGGTAGTCCGTTCTCGTTCCGTCGAGGAGTCCTGCATGTCTCTCTTCCTTCTAGGTGTGATCTCCCAACCGGTTTCCCTACCCCCCATTTGCGACCTTCTGAGGGAGCTTAAGGAACGCGACAAGTTCCTGTCGATAAGACACTTATCAGCTCCGATCTTAAGGCTTGCGACGGGCGACTTCGGCCGAGCTCGAGAACGGCAGTGGCGGGAAAAGAGGCGTGTGCCCTACAACCAGACGCGGATACGCGACCGATGCCGATCGAGCCAGCCGCCCCCCGCTTTCCCCTCACCGAGTCGCTGCGGCGATTCTTCCGCCTCGACCCGCGTGCGCGTGTGCCGCTCTCGCAGGTCGCCGAGCTCCTGGGCATGACCGCGGACGCGGTCGGAGCGATGCTTCGGAACGAAGGGGGGCATCGCCGGACCGACTCCCTGCCGTGGACCGAAGCCGCCGCGTACCTCTTCGACGCCTGGCCGCGCGCCCGGATCCTCGACTCCCTCGGCCCCGGCTTCGCCGAGATCATCCCCGTGGAGTTCCAGCTCACGCGCGTGAGCTGGGCCCTGCCGATCTTCCTCGTGCGGGCCATGGAGCACCAGGCCGCCCGGGCGTGGCAGGACGACCCGCGCGTGCGCGCCAGCCTCACCCCCAACCCCTTGCACGCCCGAGGGATCGACGACTACATCGGCGACGTGCTGTACGGCGAGATCCAGCCCGAGACGGTGGCCGCGTTTCGGGAGGACAGCGCGTTCGTGCGGGCGTTTCATTACCCGGTGATCGATTAGGACCACATTTGTAGGGTAGGTAAGATCCGCGGCATCCCCGTGAAACCATGAGGCGACGGATGAGCGATGCCGCCCTGCTGAGGAAGCTTCGGGCCGAGATCCGCGCCGGGACTCTGCGAGGAGCACGTTTCCGGGAGTGTCTGGATGCGCTCGCGGACACTTCCGGCCGGGCGCGCGGATACGACGAGCGCGACGCGTTCCTCAGCGAGGTGCTCCTGGGCGATCAGGTTCCGGATCCGCTGCGTGCGCTCGAGCCCGAGATGGTCGCCTATCAGCCCACGCCCGTGCGCGTCGTGCTGGCATTGGTGGATCACGCGCGCATCCATCGAGAGGACACCTTCGTCGATGTCGGCTCCGGGTTGGGCCAGGTGCCGATGCTGGTGCATCTGCTGACCGGCGCGGCCGCCGTGGGGATCGAGCTCGAGCCGGCGTACTGGGAGTACGCGCAGCGACGGGCAGCGGACCTCGGTCTGCGAGGGGTCGCGTTCCGGAACGAGGATGCCCGGGCGGCGGACTACCGCGACGGCACGGTCTTCTTCCTGTACACACCGGTGAAGGGCGAGATGCTGAAGGCCGTGCTGGAGCGCATTCGCGTCCAGACGCTCGGCCGCGAGATACGACTCCTCACATACGGGCCATGCACGGAGGTGGCAGCGTCTCTCCCTTGGCTCACGTCGACGGGCGCGCCTGCATCAGGGCCGGAGAGCGTCGGCGCGTTTATAGGAGTGCGGTGGCGGTAGCCACCGCTCTGCGATCCGGATACG